>SKPY01000365.1 GCA_007119305.1 Nitriliruptorales bacterium | reverse complement strand
TGTCCGCGGGCTGTCGCCACCGCATCGAGATCGTGGTCTTCTTCCTCGCCCTGCTCGAGCTGTACAAGTTCGAGCTCGTCGACCTCGACCAGGCCGCGCTGTTCGGCGAGCTGCGCGTGACCCGCACCCCAGACGGGGACTGGGCCACGTCGGACCTCGCGCAGATGGAGTCCTACGAGGTGCACGACGAGGACGACCCGGCACCTGCGCGCAGGCCGGATGATGAGGACGAGGGGGTGACGCGCCTATGACCGAGCCCGTGCCGGCCCCGCGCTCCCCGCAGGCCGACAGCGGCCTCGATGCCGAGAGCCGCAAGGCCCTCGAGGCGATCCTGCTCGTCGTCGAGGAGCCCGTGGACGCCAACACGCTCGCCCAGGTGCTGGAGGCCCCGACCGGGCAGGTCGAGACGACGCTGCGGGCCCTGCGGGCCGAGTACCTGGACCAGGGACGTGGCTTCGTGCTGCGCGAGGTCGGGGGTGGATGGCGGCTGTACACCGATCCGGGCGCCGCGCCGTACGTCGAGCGCTTCGCGCTCCGCGGGCGCAGCGGCCGCCTCTCCCAGGCCGCGCTGGAGACCTTGGCGATCGTGGCCTACAAGCAACCCGTCACCCGCGCCGCCGTGTCCGAGATCCGAGGCGTCGAAGCCGACGGCGCGATCCGCTCCCTCGTGTCGCGCGGGCTCGTGGAGGAGGTCGGCCGCGACCCCGGCCCGGGACAGCCGCTGCTGTATGGCACGAGCGCGCGGCTGCTCGAGCAGCTCGGCCTGTCCGCGCTCGACGAGCTGCCGCCGTTGCCGAGCCTGAGTCCTGATGGGCCGATTCCACCGGAGCCGCCGCCGGGCGGCTACAAGAGCGCGCGCCGGGAGCTGGACGCGCTCGCGCACGCGGATGACGACGGGGAGCAGGAGGCCGAGAGCCCGTGACCGACCGCGCCGATCCCCCCCCGAGCGGCGCGCAGCGGGTGCAGAAGATCCTCGCCGCTGCTGGCGTGGGGAGCCGCCGGGCCTGCGAGCAGCTCATCGCCGAGGGCCGGGTCGCCGTCGACGGCCAGCCCGTGACGTTGGGCGCCAAGGCCGACCCCGCGGACAGCGTGATCACGGTCGACGGCGAGCGGGTGCCGACGAACCCCCGCCTCGTCTACCTGCTGCTCAACAAGCCGCACGGCGTCGTGACCACCGCCAACGACCCGCAGGGACGGCCCACGGTGATGGACCTCGTGCCGCCGCACCCCCGTGTCTACCCGGTCGGGCGCCTCGACCTCGACACCGAGGGGCTGCTCCTCCTCACCAACGACGGCGAGCTGGCGAACCGCCTCGCCCATCCGCGCTACGAGGTCGAGAAGACCTACGTCGCGCAGGTGCGTGGGACCCCGAAGAAGCTGGCGTTGCGCCAGCTGCGCGAGGGCGTCGAGCTCGAGGACGGGCTGGCGCGGGCCACGAGCGTGCGTGAGCTCGGCGCGGCGGCGGACAAGACGCTGCTCGAGATCGTGCTGGCAGAAGGACGCAAGCGGGAGGTGCGCCGGATGCTCGCCGCCGTGGGCGTCCCCCTCGAGCGCCTCGCACGCGTGAAGGTCGGACCGCTCGCTCTCGGGGAGATCACCCCGGGCAAGTTCCGGCCCTTGAACCACGCCGAGATCCGGGCGCTGTACGCGTGCGTGGGGCTGGGCGCACCGGAGGGCCCGGGCACGGCCGACGCCCGCTCCGGTGGGGGGCAGGCCCGGTGAACGAGCTGCGGCTCGTCGCGCTGCGCGGGGCGATCACCCTCGACGCCGACACCCGCGAGCAGGTCCTCGAGCGCACCGCCGAGATGCTCGCCGCGTTGTGTGCGCGCAACCGCATCGGGCCCGACCAGATCGTCAGCCTCATCCTGACTGCCACCGACGACGTGCGCAGCGAGTTCCCCGCCGCTGCGGTGCGCGCCGCGGGGATCAGCGACGTGCCGATGCTGTGCGCGAAGGAGCTCTCGATCGACGCCGACAGCGCGATCCCGCTGTGCGTGCGCGTGCTCGCGCACGTCTACAGCGACCGTCCGCGCACCGAGCTGCGTCACGTCTATCTGCGCGGCGCCCGCCAGCTGCGCAGCGACCTGCCGGAGTAGCGCGTGCGCATCGGCATCGTCGGCACCGGCCTCGTCGGCGCGTCGCTGGGGCTCGCGTTCAGCCAGCTCGACGAGGTGCGCGTGGTCACGGGCTACGACCGCGACCGCACCCAGATGGAGACCGCGCGGGCACGCGGTGCGCTCGGTACGACGGCCGCGTCCGCTGCGGAGGCCGCCCGGAACGCCGACCTCGTCGTCCTCGCGGTGCCCGCCTCCGCCATCGGCGCCGTCGCCCGGGAGATCGCTCCGGCGCTGAGACCGGGCGCGATCCTGACCGACGTGGCGAGCGTCAAGGCCAGCGTCGTGGACGCCCTGCAGCAGGCCGTGCCCCCGCAGGTGCACGTGATCGGCGGGCATCCGATGGCGGGCTCGGCCGAGACCGGGGCCGCGCACGCCACAGCGGACCTGTTCGTCGGGGCCACCTACCTGCTCACCCCCACCACCCACACGGATCCTGACGCCTACCGCAGGCTGCACAACCTCGTCGCCCGGATCGGCGCGCGCGTGCTCGCGGTGCGCCCCGAACGGCACGATCTGCTCGTCGCGGTGGTCAGCCACCTGCCGCAGCTCGCGGCCACGACGCTCATGAACCTCGCCTCCGAGCGCGCGCGTGACGAGCACGCCGAGCTGCTGCTCCTCGCCGCGGGCGGCTTCCGGGACGCGACACGCGTGGCCGCGAGCAACCCGGAGCTGTGGCTGGACATCTGCGCGGAGAACCGCGAGGCGCTGATCGCGGTCCTCGACGACTACCGGGAGCGCATCGGCGCGTTGCGCTCGGTGCTCGAGGTCGGCGACGACGCGAGCCTCCGACGCACCCTTGCCGACGCGCGTGAGGCGCGGCGCGGCCTGCCCGGCAAGGAGACCGTAACCGGCGCGCTGGTCGAGCTCCACCTGGCCATCCCCGACCGCCCGGGCGTGCTCGCCGAGGTCACCACCACCGTGGGTTCGGTGGGCGTCAACATCGAGGATCTCGGGATCGAACATGCGCCCGAGGGCGGGCGCGGCATGCTGCGCCTCGCGCTCGTCGGGGCGGACAACGCCGAGCGGGCCCGAGCGGCGCTCGAGGCGCGCGGCTACGAGGTCGTGGAGCAGGTGCTGTGACCGTCGGCGCGGCCGTGCACATCATCCCCGCGGGGCCGCTGAGCGGCACCCTCGCCGCCCCGGCGAGCAAGTCGGTCACGAACCGCCTCCTCGTCCTCGCCGCCCTAGCCACCGGCGAGAGCGTCCTGCGCGGGCCGCTGGACAGCGACGACGCGCAGGCCATGCGCGGCCTCGTGGCCACGCTCGGCGTGCCGGTGCGCAGCGAGGGGGACCGCTGGCGGGTGACGGGGGCAGGCGGCTCGTTCCACCCGGACGCCGCACACGCCGACGCCCGCCTGTCCGGCACGACCATGCGCTTCGGTGCCGCCCTCGCCACGCTCGCCGACCGGCCGCTGACGGTGACGGGTCAGCCCCCGCTGCTGCGCCGGCCGATCGGTCCGCTGACGGGCGCGCTGCGCAGCCTCGGCGCCGACGTCGCCGACACGGGGGGGTTCCCGCCGGTGCGCTGTGCTGGCGGCGGCCTGGCCGGCGGAAGGGTAGACGTGGACGCCCACGCGAGCAGCCAGTACGTGAGCGCGGTGCTGCTCGTCGCGCCCTGCGCCGCGGCGGACACCAGTGTGCGGGCGGTCGGGCTCTCCGCGCCGGCGTACGTGGACCTGACGGTGGCGGCGATGGCAGACTTCGGCGCGGAGGTGGAGCGGCGCGGAGCGGGGCACTGGGCGGTCCGCAGCGGCGGGTACGCGGCCCGGACGCGCGCGGTCGAGTACGACGCCAGCGCGGCGTGCCACCTGTACAGCCTCGCCGCCGCCACCGGTGGCAGCGTCACCGTGACGAACGCGAGCCCCACGAGCCTGCAGCCGGACGCGGCCTTCCCTGCTGTGCTCGCACGCATGGGTGTCGTCGTCGAGGCCGCCGGCGCTCAGGTGACGGTCACCGGGCCTGACGCACTCCGCCCCGTCGACGTCGACCTGGCGGGGATGCCCGACCAGGTGACCAGCCTCGCGGTCCTCGCCGCGCTCGCCGATGGACGCAGCCGCATCCGCGGCGTGGCGGTGGCGCGCGGACACGAGACGGACCGGATCGCCGCGCTCGCCCGCGAGCTCCGCAAGGTCGGGGTGGGGGTCGAGGAGCGGCCCGACGGTCTGGTCATCGACGGCGGCGGCGCGCGCGGTCCGGCCCGCCTGGCGACCTACGACGACCACCGGCTGGCGATGGCGTTCGCGGCACTCGGCGCGGCCGTCGCCGATGTCGCGATCGATGACCCGGGCTGTGTCGCGAAGACCTATCCCCGCTTCTGGGACGACGCGCGGGCCCTCGGCCTCGTGTGGGAGGACGCGCCCGCAGCGGGGACGGTGCCGTCATGACGTGCGTGGTCGCCATCGACGGGCCGGCCGGCTCGGGCAAGTCCACCGTCGCGGCTGCGCTGGCCGCCGAGCTCGGCGTGCCGCACGTCGACACCGGCGCCTACTACCGGGCGGCGACGCTCGCGGTGCTCCGCCACGGGGCCGAGCCCCACGACGCCGCCGCGTGCGCCCGCGTGGTCGCGGCGTGCGACATCCGCAGGCAGGGCACGCGCACGCTCCTGAACGGCGTGGACGTCGAGGCCGAGATCCGGGGCGCCGACGTGACGAGGGCCGTGTCCGCGGTCAGCCGGCATCCGGAGGTGCGGGCGCACCTCGTCGCGCTGCAACGCCGTCAGCTGGGCGAGGTGGGCGCGGTCGTCGAAGGACGCGATGCAGGCACGGTGGTCGCGTCGGACGCGCCGCTCAAGGTGTGGCTCACCGCCACCGCGCGGGAGCGCGCGGTGCGGCGCGCCGCCCAGCTCGGGGAGCTGGACCCCGAGGACGTGGAGCGGCATGCCAGCGACATCGCCCGGCGCGACGCCGCCGACGCGCTCCAGATGGTGCCGGCTGCCGACGCCGTGGAGATCGACACCACCGGGCGGACGATCACCGCGGTCGTCGCCGATCTCCTCGCCCGAGCGCGGGCTGTCGTCGGCTGCGAGGAACGCCGCTAGCCTGGGCCGTTCGTCAGCGCAAGGAGCCCATGCATGCCTGCCCCCGTGGAGCCCAGGGGTCCCACCGTCGCCGTGGTGGGACGCCCGAACGTGGGCAAGTCCACGCTCGTCAACCGTCTCGTGGGCCGGCGCGAGGCGATCGTGGAGGAGCAGCCCGGGGTCACCCGGGACCGCACGGCGCACGTCGCCGAGTGGCGCGGGCGCGAGCTCACCGTGGTCGACACGGGCGGATGGTTGCCGGGGTGGGCCGCAGACGCTCGCCCGCTCGCGAGCGCGGTGTCGGCTCAGGCCGAACGGGCGACCGAGACGGCGGACCTCGTGCTGTTCGTCGTGGACGCCACGGTGGGGGTGACCGAAGAGGACGCCGCCGTGGCCGCCTGGCTGCGGGCCGGCGGACTGCCCGTGCTGCTGGTCGCGAACAAGGCGGATCTCCTCGGCGACCCCCGCCACGCCGACGCGGAGGTCGCGGCGTTCTACAGCCTCGGCCTCGGGGATCCGGTGCCCGTCAGCGCGCTGCACGGCCGGGGGTCCGGGGACCTGCTCGACCGCGTCATGGACCGCCTGCAGGCCGCCGGGGCGTTCGCGCGCGAGCCACGGCCCGCCGACGCACCCGGCATCGCGCTCATCGGACGCCCGAACGTGGGCAAGTCCTCGCTGTTCAACCGACTCGTCGGCGAAGAGCGCGCGGTGGTCGACGAGCAGCCCGGCACGACCCGCGACGCGGTCGACACGGTGGTCCGCGTGGACGAACGCGCGTACCGCTTCGTCGACACGGCCGGTCTGCGCCGCCGGGCGCGGGTGCGCTCGGGCGGGGAGGCGACCGAGTTCTACTCGACCGTGCGCACGCGCCAGGCCCTCGACGCGGCGAGCGTGGCGCTGCTCGTGCTCGATGCCGGCGAGCCGGTGGGGGAGCAGGACCAGAAGCTCGCCCGTGAGATCGTCGACGCCGGCCGGGCGCTCGTGCTCGTGCTCAACAAGTGGGATCTCGTCGACGAGGACCGGCGGCACCGGCTCGAACGTGAGCGGGACCGGCTGCTGTCGTTCGTGGGCTTCGCGCCGCTCGTACGCACGTCCGCGGTGACGGGGCGCGGCCTCAACCGGCTGCTGCCGGCCGTGGATCGGGTGCTCGAGCAGTGGCTCCAGCGCATCCCGACGGCGCGCCTGAACGAGTGGCTCGCAGACGCGGTGGCGGCGACGTCGCCGCCCATGCAGGCAGGCCGGCACGTCCGCCTCCGGTACGTGACCCAGGTCGCGGTGGGGCCGCCGCGCTTCCGGCTGTTCGCGACGGGCACGTTGGAGGCGGGCTACCTGCGCTACCTCGAGCGGAGACTGCGGGAGCGTTTCGACTTCACCGGCAGCCCGCTTGACATCGCCGTCACGGTGCGGCCCCGCTGGGAGGAACGCGAGGGCGCGCAGTAGCGGCGTCGCCTTGCCTCAGGCGTCCTGCTCGACCTCGGCCTCGTCGTTGTCGGCCTCGTCGGGCTCGAAGTCGTCGGGGTCGAAGTCGTCCGGGTCGAAGTCGTCGAGCTCCTGGCAGCCTTCGACGGCGGTCCAGGCCAGCGAGGCGGTGTGCTCCTCCTCCTCGAGCCCGGTCGCGAAGGTGGTCTCCACGTCGGCGCCGTCGGGCAGGTAGACCGACAGCACCACGTCGGCGCCTGCTTCGGCCTCGCGGGCAGCGATCGAGTAGGGGGCGGTCGCGTGCCAGCGCAGTCGGCCGGGCGCACCGGACGTGAACGCGCGTCCGGGCCGGCCACCGTCGATAGCGGCGTCAGCGGGCAGCGGCTCGCCCTCCGCCAGCGCGCGCAGGTCTGCGACGCGTGCAGGCCGGATGTGCACCTCGGTCTCGCCCGACTCCACGAGCTGCATCTCGAGCTCCACCCGCAGCAGACAGGCCGGGTCGGTCGGCAGTGCATCGAAGGCGACGAGCACCTCCTCGGCACCACCCGGGGCCAGGGTGAGGGTCGCGGTGTCCGCGGTTTGGACCACCCCGTCGCGGACGCCCGCCATCGCGACGGACCGGGCCTCACCGCCCGTGGTGTCCGGCTCGGCCTCGTCGGGGTCGGGGGAAGGCTGGATCACGCCGTCGGGGTCGTCCCCGTCGTCGAAGCTGATGGCCTGCGACAGCTCGTTCACGGCCATGGGCACCGCGATGACGACCACGAGCACCATGCCGGACAGCGCCAGCACCCACTTCAACGTGGTCCACGCCCAGCCTGGCATCGCTTCCGTCCTCAGTCGCGGTCTGCAACCAACGGTAGCAGCCCCTCGCGCTGCCCTCGGTCAGGACACGCGCCGACTGGCGCGCCGCTGACAGCCGCGACGGCACCCACGCGCAGGCTTCACGCTGGCTCGGGCTCGGGCTCGTGCCGTGCGCAGAGCGCGCCGGGGTTGTACCGCGACAGCCACGTCGCGCACCCGGGCACGGCGCACCGCTGCAGCCGGCGAGGAGCACGTGGGCCGGGGCGCTCCTCGCGTCGTCCTGCGGGGTGCGGCGCGGGAACGACGCTCATCGGTCACCGCCCCCGTAGGCGATCGCGCCCGGCGCATGGTCGCGCGCGGCGACGCCCGCGTCCTGGCACACCGGGCAGCGCTCGGAGCGCTGGCCTGCAGCGGTGAGGGGGCTTGAGAACCAGCGTGCGCAACGGGGGCAGTAGCTCCAGACATCGGCCATGGCCAGGACCCTTCCGAGGGCGGGGGAGCGTGGACCGCCAAAGAACCGAGGACCGGGGTTCGGCGATGCGGCGGGACACGGAGTCTGGGCTTCCCGACGCGCGACCTCGACTCTACCGCCTCCTGCGCGTCGAGAAGGGGTAGCGACGTGGACGTCCGGCCAGGTGGGCGTTAGGCGGTCGTCACGCCCTGGGTCAAGCAGCGCACGACGTCGCGGATCGACAGCATGCCGAGGGGCCGGCCGAGCTCGTCGACCACCACGAGGTGGCGGAACCCGCCGCCGAGCATCGCCTTCGCGGCCTCCTCGATGCTCATCTCGCCCCGCGCGACGATCGCTTCCGGGGTGAGGTGGTTGCCGACCAGTTCCGCGTCCGGGTCCTCGCCGGCGGCCACCGAGCGGATGATGTCACGCTCTGTGAGGATCCCTGGCCCCTCCCCGGCGGGGTCCACCACGACGGCGGCGCCGACATTGCGGCTGGTCATGCGGGCCGCAGCCTCACGCAGGGTGTGATCGTGCCCCACGGTCAGCAGGTCCGTGCTCATCCCATCACGTACGTGCACGCGCAACCTCCTCGCTCACCGTGACCCTAACCCACCGCGAGGTGGCCTGACCAGAGGCAGTGGGGGTCCGCGCGCTCCGGCGTATCGAGGGGTCGGACTCTAGCGGTCGGCGAGCCAGGCGTGGGCCATCGGCAGGTCCCGCTCAGGGGTGGAGTGTCCGCCACGCCACCTGCCGGTGGGGAAGGCTCCCTGTGTTTGGCGGCTGCGCGGGTCGTCCGGGGGGGTTCTGCGGAACGGGTGGGTGCGTAGGATGCGGGGGACGATGGCGGTGCTTGAGCGGGACTCCCAGCTGGCGGCGCTCGGCGAGTGTCTGGACGCGGCCCGTCGCGGGCAGGGCCGGCTGGTGTGGGTGCAGGGCGAGGCCGGGATCGGCAAGACCACGCTGGTGGAGAGGTTCTGCGCGGGGCTGCGGGGCGCGCGCGTCGTGACGGGGACCGGTGATGCCCTCGACACGCCGCGGCCGCTGGGCCCGGTGATGGAGATCGCCGAGCAGCTCGGTGTGGCAGGCGGCGAGGAGCTGTCGCGTGAGGCGCTGCCGGGACTGCTGGTCGAGGAGCTGAGGGCGCGCTCGCTGCCGACGGTCGTGGTGGTCGAGGACGCCCACTGGGCCGACGAGGCCACGTTGGACGTCCTGCGGTTCGTGGGTCGCCGGCTGGCGGGGTTGCGGGCGGTGCTGGTGGTCACCTTCCGCGACGACGAGCTGGACGCGGCGCATCCGCTGCGCACCCTGGTGGGGGATCTGGCGACGGCGCCGGGAATCGCGCGTGTCGAGCTGGGGGTGCTGTCGCATGCCGCGGTGGCGACGCTGGCGGCGGCGGCGGGCAGCGACACGGACGTGCACGCGCTGTACGCGCAGACGGGCGGGAACGCCTTCTACGTCACCGAGGTGCTGGCTGCCGGCGGGGGGAATCCCGGGGGGAAGCTGCCGGCGTCGGTGCGGGATGCGGTGCTGGCGCGGGCGGCGCGGCTGTCTCCGGACGCGCGGGTGGCGTTGGAGGCGGCGGCGGTGGCGCCCACCCGGGCGGAGACGTGGCTGGTGGACGGGCTCGTCGACCAGGGTGG
>SKPY01000399.1 GCA_007119305.1 Nitriliruptorales bacterium | reverse complement strand
CCGCCATCCGGTCGGTGGGCGTCCAGGGGGACGAGCGCACGTACGGCCACCCCATCATCGTCCGGGCCGTCACGAGCGAGGACGCGATGACCGCGGACTTCGCCCGCGTCGACTGGGCGGTTCTCGAGCGGATCGCCACCCGCATCATCAACGAGGTGCCCGGCATCAACCGGGTCGCCTACGACCTCACCTCCAAGCCGCCGGGCACGATCGAGTGGGAGTGACGACAGGGCCGCGGGTTTGACAGCGCCGGTCCCGGTGGCAGCGTGAGGGCCATGCCTGCAGCGGACCAGCAGTCGAGGCGCTGGCGTGTCGCGTTCACCGCGACGCTGCTGCTGGCGATGACCGCCGGCACCATGATGCAGTTCGTCCTGGGCGTGCTCGCGCCGTTCATCACCGCCGACCTCGGGCTCAGCCGGGCACAGCTCGGCTCGCTGTCCACCCTGTTCTTCGCGGTCGGGGCGTTCGCCTCACCGTTCGCGGGGCGCATCGTGGACCGGGTCGGCGGCCGGCCAACCCTGCTGGGCACCTTCGTGCTGTCGGGGGCGGGCCTCGCCGCGATGGCGGGCGCGTGGGCGTACGTGCCGCTGCTTGCGACGATGGTGATCGCCGGCTGCGGCATCGCGCTGATCAACCCGGTCACGAACCAGCTCATCGCCGTGCACCTGCCGCGGGGCGAGCAGGGGGTCGTCACCGGCGTGAAGCAGTCGGGGGTGCAGGTCGGGGCGTTCCTCGGCGGCCTGACCCTGCCGCCGCTGGCGCTCGCGCTTGGTTGGCGGGCCGCGACGCTCGCCACGGTGGCGGTCGCGCTCGTGGGCGTGGTCGCCACACGCCTCGTCGTGCCTGCGCCTGCCGGCCTGGACGGTGGTCGCCAGGCAGCGCAGCGCGCCGGGGGTGGCGGCGCGTTCGTGCGCTGGCTGGCCGGGTACGCGTTCCTCATGGGGGCCGGCGTCTCGGCGGCGGCGGCGTTCCTCGTCCTGTACGCCGTGGAGGCGCTCGGGCTCAGCGAGGGACGGGCCGGGTTCGCGGCCGCACTGATGGGCGGGGTCGGCATCCTCGCCCGCATCCTGTGGGGCCGCGCCGCGGAGTGGACGGCGACCTCTACCGTCCCGCTGCTCATCCTCGCGGTCACCTCGGTCGTCGCCCAGGGGCTCGTGTGGGGCGCCGTCGCCGCGGGCGAGTGGCTGCTGTGGCTCGGGGCGGCCGCCTTCGGGGCCACCGCCGGGTCGTGGAACGCCGTCGGCATGCTCGCGATCGTGCGCGAGGTCGACCGCAGTGCCACCGGGCGGGCCTCGGGCATCGTGCAGTCGGCCTTCTACGGCGGCCTCGTCGTCACCCCGATCGCCTTCGGCGCGACCGTCGACGCCACGGGCGCCTACCACGTCGGCTGGGCGGGGGTGACCGTCGCGTTCCTGGCCGCCACCGTGCTGGCCGCGACCTGGCATGTGCGCGACCGCCGCGACGCGCGCGCTCCCGCCACCCCGCCCGGCTGAGGCGCACCCGGGCTCTTGCCACCCCGCCCGGCTGCGTCCGGTTCTTGTCTCCCACCCGGGGGGCGTGCGAGGCTCCGCAGGTCGACGAGGCGGACACGAGGAGCTGACAGATGGGCGAGGCCACCAAGATCCTGCTCGACGAGTCGGAGGCACCGCAGCGCTGGTACAACGTCATCCCCGACCTGCCTGCGCCCCCGCCGCCGGTGCTGCACCCCGCCACCCACGAGCCCGTGGGTCCGGACGATCTCGCCCCGCTGTTCCCCATGGCGCTCATCGCCCAGGAGGTGAGCACCGAGTCCTACATCGAGATCCCCGACGGTGTGCGCGACGTCTACCGGCTGTGGCGGCCGTCGCCGCTGTATCGCGCACACCGCCTCGAGCGGGCGCTCGGCACGCCGGCGCGCATCTACTACAAGTACGAGGGCGTCTCGCCAGCGGGCTCGCACAAGCCGAACACGTCGGTCGCCCAGGCGTACTACAACGCCGAGGAGGGCGTCCGGCGGCTCACGACCGAGACCGGGGCCGGGCAGTGGGGCAGCGCGCTCGCGTTCGCGTGCGCCCAGTACGGGATCGACTGCGAGGTGTGGATGGTCCGCGCCAGCTACGACCAGAAGCCCTACCGGCGGTCGATGATGGAGACGTACGGGGCGCGGGTGCATCCCAGCCCGTCCGAGCTCACCGAGGCGGGCCGCAAGATCCTCGAGGCCGACCCGGACTCCACCGGCAGCCTCGGCATCGCCATCAGCGAGGCGGTCGAGACGGCCGCCGCCCACGACGACGCGCGCTACGCCCTCGGCAGCGTCCTCAACCACGTGCTGTTGCACCAGACGGTCATCGGCGAGGAGACGCTCGCGCAGTTCGCGAAGGTCGGCGACCAGCCCACGGTCATCGTCGGCTGCACGGGGGGCGGCTCGAACTTCGCCGGGCTCGCGTTCCCGTTCCTGCGCGAGAAGCTCGCAGGCCGCATGGACCCGCACCTCGTCGCGGTCGAGCCGGCGGCGTGCCCGACGCTCACCCGCGGCCGCTACACCTACGACTTCGGCGACACCGCCGGGCTGACCCCGCTGATGAAGATGTACACCCTCGGCCACGACTTCGTGCCGGAGCCGATCCACGCGGGCGGGCTGCGCTACCACGGCATGTCGCCGCTGCTGTCGCACATCTACGACCTCGGGCTCATCGAGGCGCGGGCGAAGAACCAGACGGAGTGCTTCGAGACGGGCGTCGCCTTCGCCCGCCACGAGGGCATCATCCCCGCGCCCGAGCCGACCCACGCGATCGCCGGGTGCGTGGAGGAGGCGCTGAAGGCCAAGGAGACCGGGCAGGAGACGGTCATCCTCACCGCGCTGTGCGGCCACGGGCACTTCGACATGGGCGCCTACGACCGCTTCTTCGCCGGTGCGCTCGAGGACTACGAGTACCCGGAGGCCAAGGTTGAGGAGGCGCTCACCCGCCTGCCCGACGTGCAGCTGTAGGGCCGCGCGCCAGCCCGGTCATGGACACCACAGCGCTCGAGGCTGCCTACCGGCGCCTGCTCGACGTCGCGCGCCCCGGCGGCTTCCGCCCCCCGGCTGACGTAGGGGCGTGGCCAGCCGAGCACCACCTCGCGCACGTGATCGCCACGGACCGTCTGCTCGCGGCGACCACCGCGGAGGTGCTCGCCGGTGGTGCGGACCCCCGCTACGACAACCGGCCGGCGACCCGAGAGCCCTTCCTCGCCGAGATCGGCCGGGCCGCGGGGGACTGGGGCGGGCTGGTCGCCACCGCCCGCCAGTGCGGCCTCGAGGTCGTGCTGCTCGCCCGGCGTCTCGACGAGGCGCAGCAGGCAACGCCGGTGCCGACCCGCATCTGCGAGGGCGACACGGTGCTCGTCGACACGCGCCTGCCGTGGGCGGGGGTCCTGCGCAGCCACGCGGAGGTGCGGCTGCCGGAGCGGATCGCCGCGCTGGAGGCGCTGCGCTGACCGGGCCGCCCGAGGATGGCGCACGCCACCTCGAGCGGAGCCCCGGCGGGTGGACGCCCGATCGGGCGCGTCCTACTGACGCGCGCGGATCGCGGCGATGAGCTCCTGCTTGGTCATCTGCGAGCGGCCTTGGATGTCGAGCTCGGCCGCACGGGTCCGGAGCTCGTCGACGGTGCGGTCCTCGAGCGGACCGGAGCCGGCGTCAGGCTCCTGGGTCGTCGACGGGGTGGACGGCCGCGGGGGCTGGCCGGTCTTCGCCGCCGCGGCCGCCGCCGCGTCGGCCTGGGCCTGCGCCGCCTTGCTGACGCTCGTCCTCGCGCCCTTGACCTGCGCGGAGGCGGCCTGGGTCTGGGCACGCGCCTCGGTCACCTCCGGGCTGCGCTTGACCTGCCCGGTCAGCCGCCTGCCGCGCTCGGCGAGGTCGCTGGCGCCGTCGCGCACGCCCTCGGCGACCTGCTCGGCGAGGTCGGCGAGGTTCTCGGGGGCGTGCCGCAGGAACGCGGGCAGCTGACGCGCCGCGTGCACCGCCACATCGCCCGCCCCGAGCGTCATGTAACCGGCTTCCTTGAGCGTCTCCTCCAGCTTCTTGGCTGCGGCGCGGGCGTCCTCGGGCGCCTGCTTGGTCTGTTCGATGGCCTGCTCAGCCTGGCGCTGCGCGAGGTCGAGGGTCTGGTCTGCGGTTTCCTTGACGTTCACAAGCTTCTCCACTGTCGGGGTCGGATGCCTCTACCGTTACCGCCAGCAGCACATGTTAAACAATTGCAAGCAGGGTGCGTGCCAAGGTGCGCAACTGCGGACGAAGCGGGCCGTGCACGTGCAGCGCTCAACCGCTGCGGACCCGGCGCTGGTGCCTGCGTGCTCGTGCGGGCGGCGCGGGCGCACCAGCACGGCGGGCGGCGCGTCACGCCTGCGTCGTCGTCTCCTGGTCGACTGGACTGACGACGAGCTCGAGGCCGTCCACGCGCACGACCTCGACCCGGTCGCCGCGTCTGAGCTGGCCATCCTCGGCCCGGGCCCGCCACATCTGGCCGTTGACCCACACGCGCCCGGTCTGGCCCCGTGTTTCGCGGACCTCGCCGACGGCGCCGACGTACGAGCCGCCCTGGCCGGTGTACGGCCTGGTCTGGTGGATGTTCCAGGCGAAGCGCCCGATGAAGATCGCCGCGAGACCGACCGCGACCGCGATCGGGATCAGAAACGAGAGGTCCACGCCCACCCCCGTCGGTTGGTCGAACAGGAACACGCCGGCGGCGATGAGCGCGAGCGCGCCGGCGCCCGCGAAGACGCCCACACCCGGGGCGAACAGCTCGGCGATGAACATCGCGACCGCCAGCAGGAGCAGCAGCACCCCCGCGATGTTGACCGGCAGCACCGCGAGCGAGAAGAACCCGAGGATCAGCATGATCGCGCCGATGACCCCGGGGATGATCGCCCCGGGGCTGGCGAGCTCGTAGAGGATCGCGAGGGGGCCGATCGACAGGAAGATCAGCGCGAGGTTGGGGTTCGCCAGGGACTGGAGCAGCTGGCGGGTCCACGACATCTCGTAGTCCTCGAGCACGGCGTCGGCCGTGGCGAGCACCACTTCGGTGCCGCTGCCTTCGATGTCCTCCACGTCGCTCGGGTTCAAGAACACCGACCTGCCGTCGATGTCGGCCAGTAGCGACGAGCGGGTGGCCGTGACCAGGTCGATCGCGCCGATCTCCTCTGCTTCGGTCGAGGAGGCGGAGCGGCCCTCGCGCACCGTGTCCACCACGAACTCCACGTCGCGGCCACGCAGCTCGGCGATGGCCTCCGCGTAGGCCGCGGAGTCGGCGATGATCTTGTTCGCGAGCTCCTCGGGCAGCTCACCCTCGAGCGGCACCGGTGTCGCCGCCCCGATGTTCGTCCCCGGAGCCATCGCCGCGACGTGCGCGGCGAAGGTCATGATCGCTCCGGCCGAGGCGGCCCGCGCGCCGGACGGCGACACGTGCACGATCACGGGCACGTCGGCGCTGAGGAACGTCTTGACGATGTCGCGCATCGCGTCCTCGAGACCGCCGGGGGTGTCGAGCTCGACGAGGACCGCGTGGTAGCCGCCGGCCTCCGCGGCTGCGACCGCATCGGCGAGGTGGTTGGCGATCACGGGGGTGATCGCGCCGCGCGCCTCGGCCACGAGGATGCGCTCGCCCTGCGCGCTCGCGGGGGCCGCGAGCATACCGAGCCCGAGCAGCGTGACGAGGACCGCGAGCACGAGCGCGCGCGGCCTGGGCCTGCGGTGCTGACTGGTGTGCATCACCATCCATCCTCGCACGCTGTGCGGCCGGCGTCGGCCCCGCGGGGCCGCGCTCAGGACAGCTCGATGAACGCTCGGCGCAGGGCCCCCGGGTCGGTCTCGCCGTGCTCGTCACGCAGGCAGTGCTCAAGGCCGACGGCGGCGAGGGTCACACCGGCGCGCCGCAGCGCCTTGGTCGACGCCGCGATCTGGCGCAGCACCTCCTGGCAGTCGCGGCCCTCTTCGATCATCCGCTGCAGCGCGCGGACCTGACCTTCCACCTTGCGGAGGCGGGTGAGGGTCTCCTTGACCGCGTCAGGGCTGAGCTCCGTCACCTGCATGGCACCGGCTCCTTGTCTGTCCTACCCCCCAGGGTAGCGCGCCCGGCGGGTCAGAGCACGGCGTCGGGCGGCTGCTCCCCGGGCGCGGCCGCGCGCAACGGCGACGTGACCGGCACGCCGGCGGCGTCCAGCGCCGCCGACACGGTCGGATGGATGCGTGCGGCGAGCTGGGGCCAGGAGCCGGCGCGTTGCAGGACGTCGCGGAGCGGCCCGCGCACGGTGGCGAGGTGGAGCGCCACGCCCGCCGAGGAGAGGTCCTCGTCGGCGCGGAGGAGCGCGTCGGCCCCGGTGACGTCCAGCGCGGGGATCGCGCTCGCGTCGAGCACGACCGCCCTGAGCTCGGGGCGCTCGGCGGGCAGCGAGCGCAGCAGGTCCGCGACACGGGCAGCGCTCGCGAAGTGCAACGGCCCGTCGATGCGCAGGACCGCCACGTGGGGGTCGCGCCGGGTGGGGTAGCGGTCGATGTTGCGCAGGATCGCGGTGCCCTCCACACGGCCGAGCTCGGCGACGTGCGGGCGCCCCGCCCGCCACAGCAGCACCGCGATGCCGGCTGCGACGCCCAGCCCCAGGCCCTCCTCGACGCCGATGAGCAGGGTGGCGACGAAGGTCGCGGTGAGCGCGAGCCCGTCGCCGCGGTCGGTGCGCCACGCATGGCGCGCCTCCGCCACGTCGATGAGCCCGAGCGCGGCCACGATCACGAGCGCGGCGAGGACCGTCCAGGGGAGATGGGTGAAGGCCGGGGTGAGCAGCAGCGCGGTGAGGGCCACCCCGGTGGCGGTCACGAGCGACGCGAGCGGCGTGCGCGCCCCCGCCTGGTGGTTGACCGCCGTCCGGGAGAACCCGCCGGCGACCGGGAAGGCCTGGAACAGCCCCGCTGCGAGGTTTGCGGCGCCGGAGGCGATGAGCTCCTGGTTGGGCTCGACGCGCCCGCGGGTGCGGGCTGCGATCGCCTTCGCCACGCTGATCCCCTCGGCGTAGGACACGATCGCGATCGCCAGCGCCGCCGGCACGAGGCTGGCTGCAGCCTCGGCGTCCAGCGGCGGCAGGGCCGGCGCCGGCAGTCCCCGCGGGACCTCCCCGAGCGTGGCGACCCCCACATCGGCCAGCCCGAGCAGGGCCGCGGCGGCGGTGGCGGCCACGACGACGAGCAGCGGCACGGGCACGAACCGGGGCGCGCGCCGGCCCGCCAGGAGCGCCAGCAGGGCGAGGCCTCCCACGACGGCCGTGGCCCCCGAGACGTCCCCGAGCTGGCGGACGACCGCGGTCACGGTGGCGACCAACCCCTCGGCGGTGTCGACCTGCAGGCCGAGCAGGGCGGGCAGCTGGCTGCCGGCGATCACGAGCGCCGCGGCCGACGTGAAGCCGCTGATCACCGGATGGGACAGCAGGTTCACCAGGCCGCCCGACCGGGCCAGGCCGAGCACGAGGTGGATGGCGCCGACGAGCAGGGCGAGCAGGGCGGCCAGCCCCGCGTAGCGTGCCGGGTCGCCGTCGGCGAGCGGCCCGATCGCCGACGCGGTCAGCAGCGAGACGATCGCGACCGGCCCGAAGGCGAGCTGCCCCGACGTGCCGAGCAGCGCGTAGGCGGCGAGCGGCACCGTCGCCGCGTACAGGCCGGTGACCGGCGGCATGCCCGCCAGCGCTGCGTAGGCCATGGCCTGGGGCACGAGCATGACCGCAACGGTGACGCCGGCGACGGCGTCGGCGGCGAGGTCGTCCCGCCCGTAGCCGCGCAGCCACGCGAGCGGCGGCAGGTAGCGGGCCGCCCGCCCCGGAGGACGAGGGATCACGGCGCGCGCAGTGCTTCCGCGACGTCCGGGATCCCCGCATCGTCGAGCACGACGGGCGTGTAGCCCGCGCGGAGCAGCAGGCTGGCGGCCATGGTCGCGCGGAACCCCGTCGCGCAGCCCACGAGCACCGGCTTGGCCGCGTCGAGCCCCGCCGGTGGCCCGTCGTCGACCAGGTCCGGCACGTAGCGGTGCAGGGCGCCCGGCAGGGCGGCGTCCGCGTGCTCCTGGGGGTCGCGCACGTCGAGCACCTGCGCCCCGGGCTCGTCGAGGCGCGCGGTGAACGCTGCCAGCGGCACGAGCTCGAAGGAGGCGACCGGGTGCCCGGCGTCCAACCACGCGGCCATCTGCGTGCACACGCCGCGCACGTCGTCGAAGCCGATGCGGGCGAGCTGGGTGAGCGCGTCCGCGACGTCGGTGTCCGCATCGGCGACGAGCGCGAGCGGGGCGCCGAAGGGGACCAGCCAGCCGACCCACACGCCGAACTGCTCGCTGTGCTCGACGGCGAGCGCGCCGGGCACGTGGGCCTCGGCGCTGCGGTGGCGTGGCCGCGCGTCGACCACCGTGACCTCGCTGCTCAGCTCCGCGAGGGCGGCGGCGTCGAGCTCGGGGACGTCGAGGTCGGGCATCGGCTCGGGCCCCTGGTAGTTCACGGGGCCCATGTGCGCGTAGTAGCGGGGGTAGGGCAGCAGGCCGTCGAGCTCACCCGCGACGAAGGCCTCCACGTCGGGATAGGCGAGCACCGGGTTGTCGCGCTTCTCACGCCCGATCGTGGAGGTCGTCTGCCCGGCGGCGGACGACGTGCAGAACGAGCCCCCGCCGTGCGTCGGGTAGAGCCCGACGTCGTCGGGCAGGGCGGCGAGGCGGCGCACCGACTGGTACTGGGCCCGGGCCATCCCGCGGGCCTTGTCGCGGCCGAGCAGGTCGGCGCGCCCTGCCGAGCCGGCGAGGAGGCTGCCCCCCGAGAACAGCGCGACCGGCGTGCCGGCGACGAGCACGAGGTAGGACAGGTGCTCGGGCGTGTGCCCGGGCGTGTGCAGCGGGCGGACGGCGAGGTCGTCCGCGACGAGCTCCTCCCCGTGGAACGCCGCGCGGTGCTCGAACGCCACGACCGCGCCGGCCGGCAGGACGAGCTCCGCCCCGCTGCGCGCGCTCGCGTGGCGTCCCCCCGAGACGTAGTCGTTGTGCAGGTGGGTTTCGAGCACCCACCGCAGCTCGATCCCGGCAGCCGCCGCCGCCTGCATGAACCGGTCGATGTCGCGCTGAGGATCGACGAGGATGCCGAGGCCCGCGTGGCTGAGCAGGTAGGTGGCGTCCCCGAGGCCGTCGGTCCGGAACGTGCTGATGTCCATGACGCGTCTTTCGTCGGCAGCCGTCCTTCACCATATACCCCCAGGGGTAGATAGGCAACGTCGCCTCGTGCCCCCGCGGGCCCATGGGACCGCGCCGACGCCCCGCCTGCCCGGGCACCCGGGGGGTCGGGAGCGCCGGCGGGCGCCAGCGCCACGCCGGCGCTCCCAATCCCCCGGGACGTGTGCGCTGGGCGCCCGCCTGTTGGAGGGTTGGGAGCGCTACCGGGTGGTAGCGCTGGCGCTGGCGCTCCCAACCCCCCGGCGGACCCACCCACCCGGTG
>SKPY01000192.1 GCA_007119305.1 Nitriliruptorales bacterium | reverse complement strand
TGGTTCGTCGAGGGCGTCATCGGCAGTCCGGGCGACTGAGGTCGCCGGTGACACTGCCTCGCAGCCGACGACGCTGACGGCGATGTCCGCGCGCGACCAGGCAGGTGGGACCGGGACGGAGACCCGTCCCGGTCCGCCCGTCGTCGAGGCGCGGGGCATCACGAAGACGTTTCCCGGCGTGGTCGCGAACGCGAGCGTGGACCTCGTGCTGCGCCGCGGCGAGGTCCACGCGCTTCTGGGGGAGAACGGCGCGGGCAAGAGCACGCTCGCGTCGATCCTCGCCGGGCTGTACCAGCCCGACGACGGCGCGATCCTGCTCGAGGGCGCGCCGGTCGCGCTGCGCAGCCCCCGTGAGGCCCTCGCCCACGGCATCGGCATGGTCCACCAGCACTTCAAGCTCGTGCGCCGCTTCACCGTCGCCGAGAACGTCGCGCTCGGCGACCGCAGCCAGCCGCTCGTCATGTCCGCGCCCGACGTCAACCGCTCGGTCGTCGAGCTCGGGGAGCGCTACGGGCTGCCGGTCCGGCCGGAGGCCGTGGTCGGCGACCTGACCGTCGGCGAGCAGCAACGGGTCGAGATCGTGAAGACGCTCTACCGGGGCGTGGACGTGCTGCTGCTGGACGAGCCCACCTCGGTGTTGACCCCCCAGGAGACCGACGCGCTGTTCGCCACCGTCCGCGCGATGGCCGACGACGGCAAGGCCGTCGTGTTCATCAGCCACAAGCTCGGGGAGGTCCTCGCGATCTCCGACGTCGTCACGGTGATGCGCGACGGTCGCGTGGTCGGGCGGGTGGAGACCGCGGGGACCAGCACGCGGGAGCTCGCCCAGCTCATGGTCGGACGTGACGTGACGATGGACGTGCAGCGGGAGGCGCGTCCCGCCGACGGCACGGTGCTGGAGCTGTCGGGCGTCACCCTCGCCGAGGACGCACGGCGCGGCCGGCTCACCGACCTGTCGCTCACCGTCGCCGCCGGCGAGATCGTCGGCATCGCCGGCGTCTCCGGGAACGGGCAGCGCCCGCTGGCGGAGGTCGCCGCCGGCCTGGTGGACCCCGACCGGGGCAGCGTGACCGTGAACGGGCGCGAGGTCACGGGACGGGGACCGCGTGCCGCGCGGGCGGCCGGGCTCGCCTACGTGCCCGAGGACCGCATCGGCACCGGCCTCGCGCCGAACCTCACCGTGGCCGAGAACCTCCAGCTCACCCGACCGCACGGGCTGGTGCTCGATCGCAAGCGCTGGAAGGCCGACGCCCGGCGCCTCATGGAGGAGTTCGACATCCGCGCCCCCGGGCCGAACACCACGACGAGCAGCCTGTCGGGCGGCAACATCCAGAAGGTCCTGCTCGCCCGCGAGCTCAGCGCCGACCCGGACGTGATCATCGCCGCGTCGCCGACGCGTGGGCTCGACGTCGGCGCCATCGAGTTCGTCCGCAAGCTCCTCGTCCAGCGCCGGGCCCAAGGCTGCGGCATCCTGCTGATCTCCGAGGACCTCGACGAGGTCCGCGCCTTGTCCGACCGCATCCTCGTCCTCTACGAGGGCCGCCTCGTCCACGAGTGCGCCGCCGAGGATGCCGACGTCACCGAGCTCGGTCTGGCGATGGCGGGAGCCAACCGGTGACGGCGCCGACGCGCGAGCGCGCGAGCACAGCGGCGCACGGGCGTCGCCGGGCGCCGTCCACGCGCCTCATCGCCCTCGAACGGCGACTGCACGTGCGGCGCTGGGTGTACGTGGCGGTCCCGGTGCTCTCGGTGCTCCTCGCGCTCGCCGTGGGCGCGGTCTTCCTGCTGCTCACCGGCCACAACCCGCTCGTCGTCTACCGGGTCATGGTGCAGGCGTCGTTCGCCTCGACGTTCGGCTTCGCCGACACGCTGGCCAGCGCGACGCCGCTCATCCTCACCGGGCTCGCGGCGCTCGTGAGCTTCCGCGTCAAGCTGTGGAACATCGGGGCCGAGGGCCAGCTCTACATCGGCGCCGTGCTCGCCTCGGGGGTCGCGCTGTGGCTGGGGGAGCTCCTGCCCCGTCCCGCCAACATCGTCGCGATGCTCGTCGCCGGGGCGCTCGGCGGCATGCTGCTCGTGGCGATCCCGGCGCTGGCACGCGCGTGGCTGCGCACCAACGAGATCATCACCACGCTGCTGCTCAACGCCGTCGCGCTGCTGTTCATCAACTGGCTGATCTTCGGGTCGCGCAGCTTCTGGCGCGACCCCGCCGCGGGCCAGTTCCCGCAGGGCACGCGCATCCCGGTCGCCGCCGAGTTCCCCCGCTTCGGCACGACCAGGGTTCACCTCGGGCTGGTCATCGCCCTGCTCGCCGTCGCCGTGGTGTGGTTCGTGCTGACGCGGACCCGCCTCGGCTACCGCATGCGGATCCTCGGCGACTCGGAGTCCGCGGCGCGCTATGCGGGCGTGCCGGTGCGCCGCATGGTGCTCGTGGTCCTGCTGTTCTCCGGGGCGCTGGCCGGGCTCGCCGGGGCCGCCGACGTGGGGGGGCTCTCACGCCGCCTCGACCCCAACAGCCTCGCGATCGGGATGGGCTACGCCGGGATCATCGTGGCCGCGCTCGCGCGCTTGAACCCCGGCGGTGTCGTCCTCGTGGCGATCCTGCTCGGCGGGGTCCGCAACGCCGGCACGGCGCTGCAGAGCCTGCCCGAGCGGGTGCCGATGGAGATCGCGGTGATGCTCGAAGGGGCGATCCTGCTGTTCGCGCTGGGCAGCGAGGTCCTCGTCCGCTACCGGATCCGCTGGCCGTGGAGCGCCGCACCGGCGGTCGAGGGCGCCGGGGGCGGCGGCCCGGCCGGCGACGACGCAGCGTCCGGCCCGGAAGGCGATCTCCTGGCGGGGGGCGACGGTCCGGACGGCCCCGTCGGCGCGGCGGACGAGCGGGAGGAGGGGCCGTGAACGACACCGTGCTCGCTCTCACCCTCGCCGCGGCCGTAGCGGCCGGCACGCCGCTCGCGCTGGCGGCCATCGGCGAGCTCATCACCGAGCGCGCGGGGATCCTGAACCTCGGGGTCGAGGGCATGATGCTGCTCGGTGCGGTGACCGCGTTCCTCGTGGGCAACGCGACCGGCGACCCCTGGACCGCGATGCTCGCCGGTTCTGCGGCGGGGGCCTCGCTCGCGCTCGCGCACGCGTTCGCGTCGATCAGCCTGCGCGCCAACCAGATCGTGTCGGGGCTCGCGCTCGTGATCTTCGGCACGGGCCTGTCGACCTTCCTCGGCCGTCCGGTGGAGGGCATGCCGCTGCCGCGCGAGGCGCGCATCCCGCGCGTGGCCATCACCTACCTGTCGGACCTGCCCCTCATCGGGCGCATGCTGTTCACGCAGGACGTCGTCGTGTACGCGAGCTGGATCCTGGCTGCCGCGACGGCCTTCTACCTGTTCCGCACGCGGCCCGGCCTGTCGCTGCGCTCGGTCGGGGAGTCGCCGGCCACGGCGGACGTCATGGGCCTGCGGGTGAACGCGATCCGCTACGCGCACACGATCATCGGGGGGGTGCTGTGCGGCGGGGCCGGCGCCTACCTCATGCTCGCGCGGGTGCCCGCCTGGTCGCAGGCCGCGACGACGAACGGCATCGGCTTCATCGCCATCGCGCTCGTCGTGTTCGCGTCGTGGAAGCCGTGGCGCGCCCTGCTCGGTGCCTACATCTTCGGTCTCGCGCTGCGCGCCAACTTCGCGCTGCAGGGCGCCGGGGTCACGTTCATCCCCGCCGAGTTCCTCGCGATGACCCCCTACCTGCTCACCATCCTCGTGCTCGTCGCCCTGTCGTTCTCCGACCTCCGCAAGCGGGCGGGGGCGCCGGAGGCGCTGGGGGTGCCCTACGCAAGGGAGGAGCGATGACCCGACGGATCCTCGTCCGCGGCGGCACGGTGGTGACCGCCGCGGACAGCGCGCCCGCCGACGTCCTCGTGGTTGGCGAGCAGGTGTCCGCCATCGCCGCCCCCGGCGCCCACGAGTGGGCGGTGGATGCCGACCGCGTGCTCGACGCCACCGACCGCTACGTGCTGCCCGGCGGCGTCGACATCCACACGCACATGGAGCTGCCCGTGTCGGGCACCGTGTCGTCCGACGACTTCGAGACCGGCAGCCGCGCCGCGCTGATCGGCGGGACCACCACGATCGTCGACTATGCCGGGCAGGAGCGTGGGGGTTCGCTGCGCGAGGGGGTGCGGCGCTGGCACAAGCGGGCGGAGGGTCGCACCTGCACCGACTACGGGTTTCACATCATGGTCACCGACGTGCACGACGGCACGCTCGAGGAGATGGCCGCGCTCGTCGCGGAGGGGATCAGCTCGTTCAAGCTGTTCACCGCCTACCCGGACACGAACTACTGCGACGACGCGCAGATCCTGCGGGCGATGCAGCGGGCGGCGGCGCTCGACGCGACGATCATGATGCACGCGGAGAACGGCATCGCCATCGACGTGCTCCGCGACCAGGCCATCGCCCGCGGCGAGACGGAGCCGATCCACCACCTCACGAGCCGCCCGCCCTCCCTCGAGGCGGAGGCCGTCCACCGCGTCGTCGCGCTCGCGGAGGTCGCCGGCTGCTCGCTGGTGATCGTGCACATCTCCTCAGCCGACGCGGCCTGGGCCGCAGCCGAGGGTCGCGTGCGGGGGCTGCCCGTGTTCGCCGAGACCTGCCCGCAGTACCTGGTCCTCGGCATCGAGGACGTCCCGGACGGCTTCGAGGCGGCGAAGTTCGTGTGCTCGCCGCCGTTGCGCTGGCGGCGGGATGGCCACCAGGAAGCGCTCTGGGAGGGCGTGGCAAGCGGCCGTGTCGATGTCGTCGCGACCGACCACTGCCCGTTCACCTGGCAGCAGAAGGAGGCCGGACGGGGCGACTTCCGGCGCATCCCCAACGGCCTCGGCGTCATCGAGCACCGGCTCGACCTCGTCCACCAGGGGGTGGTCGACGGGCGCTTCAGCGCGTCCCGGTGGGTGGAGGCGTGCTGCACGCGGCCGGCCAAGCTGGCGGGCCTGTACCCGCGCAAAGGCTCGCTCGCACCGGGCGGCGACGCGGACATCGTGATCTACGATCCCGGGGCGCAGCGCCGGCTGTCGGCGGCGTCCCACCACATGCGGGTCGACTACTCGGTGTTCGAGGGGCTGGCGGTCACGGGGGCGGTGGAGACCGTGCTGTTGCGCGGCCAGGTGGTCGTGGACAATGGCGAGCATGTCGGGTCCCCCGGCGACGGCCACTACCTGCCGCGCGGACCCAACGCGCTCGTGGCGTCCGGTGTGGCTGCGAAGCCGGCGCTGGGCCCGGCCACGTGACGAGGACGAGCACGGAGCGGACGATGGATGCGTTTCTGCGCGGGCTTCCAAAGGCGGAGCTGCACCTGCACATCGAGGGCACGCTCGAACCGGAGCTGGCGTTCGAGCTCGCCGAGCGCAACGGCGTGAGGCTGCGCTTCGCGACGGTGGAGGA
Source organism: Nitriliruptorales bacterium (assembly GCA_007119305.1). Taxonomy (GTDB): domain Bacteria; phylum Actinomycetota; class Nitriliruptoria; order Euzebyales; family Egibacteraceae; genus SKPY01. Next base: position 4,060 of record SKPY01000192.1, on the reverse strand, counting down.
GCTGCGCGCGGCCTACGACTTCTCCGACCTCCAGTCGTTCCTCGACCTGTACTACGAGGGCGCCAGCGTCCTGCGCACCGAGCGTGACTTCTACGAGCTCACCCTCGCCTATCTGCGACGCGTCGCTGCCGACGGCGTGCGTCGCGCGGAGATCTTCTTCGACCCGCAGACCCACACGCAGCGGGGCGTGGCGTTCACCACGGTGCTCGACGGGCTCAGCCGCGCGCTCGACGACGGCGAGGCGGAGCTCGGGATCTCCTGCGGGCTCATCCTCTGCTTCCTGCGTGACCTGCCCGCCGAGGCGGCGCTGGCCACGCTCGAGGAGGCGCTGCCGCACGCCGACCGCCTCCTCGGCGTCGGGCTGGACTCCGCGGAGGTCGGCAACCCCCCGGAGCGCTTCGCCGCGGTGTTCGAGCGGGCGCGTGCGGCCGGGCTGCGCGCCGTGGCCCACGCGGGCGAGGAGGGGCCGCCCGACTACATCCGCCAGGCGTTGGACCTGCTCGGCGTGGAGCGCATCGACCACGGGGTGCGGGCCACGGACGACCCGGAGCTGCTCGCACGGCTCGTGCGCGAGCGGGTGCCGCTCACCGTCTGCCCGCTGTCCAACGTGCGGCTCAAGGTGTTCGACCGCCTGGAGGACCACAACCTGCCGCAGCTGCTGGCCGCCGGCGCGGCGGTGTCGATCAACTCCGACGACCCCGCCTACTTCGGCGGGTACGTGGGTGAGAACTACGTCGCCACCCAGCGCGCGCTGGGCCTGTCGGCGCACGACATGGTGCGCATCGCCCGCAGCTCGCTCGAGGCGACGTTCACCTCCGCTGCGCAGCGCCAGGCGCTGCTCGCCGAGCTCGACGCCTACGTCGCGGCCCACGACGGCTAGAGCCCTCCGCGGCCCGCGTCCGGTGCGAGGCTCAGAGCACCCGCAGGTCGAGGCGCTCGGACAGCTCGCGCAGGGCGGTGTGGCCGGCGAGCGAGTTCCCGGCGTCCTCGAGGGGCGGAGACCAGACGCACACGCCGAACCGCTCGCGGACGATGCCGACGATCGCGCCGGACACGCCGCTCTTGCACGGGAAGCCGACGTCGAAGGCGAACTGGCCAGCGGCGTCGTAGGTCCCGCAGGTGAGCATGATCGCAGCCACGCGCCGCGCCAGCTCCGAGCGGAGGACGGCGCGACCGGTGGCCGGGTTGACGCCGCCGTGGCCGAGGAACCGGATCGCCCGCGCGAGCTGGCGCGTCGTCATCATGGCGGCGCACTGGTGGATGTAGGCGTCGAGCACCGCCTCCACGTCGTGGGTGAGGTTGCCGAAGTCCTCCATGAGGCTGGCGATCGCGCGGTTGCGCGCCGACGCCTCGGCCACCTGGTCGCGCACGCGGTCGTCGACGGCGACCTGCTCCCCGGCGAGCTCGCTCACGAGCTCGAGCATCGCCTCCGGCGGGTGGTCGCGGTGGTTCAGCAGCACATCGTCGACGACGAGCGCCCCCGAGTTGATCATCGGGTTGCGGGGACGGCCCTGCTCGTGCTCGAGCTGCACGAGGGAGTTGAACGGGTCCCCCGACGGCTCGACGCCCACACGTGCCCACAGCTCCTCGGCGACCCCCTCCGCCGCGTCGGCCGTCTGCAGCGCGAGCACGAGCGAGAACACCTTCGAGATGCTCTGGATCGCGAACGGTTCGTCGACGTCACCGATGACGTGCTCGGTGCCGTCCATCTCGACCAGTGCGATGCCGAAGCTGGACGGGTCGGCGTGCGCGAGCGCTTCGATGTACTCGGTGACCTGCCCGTCCTCGGCCCGCGGGCGGGCGCGGTCGGCCACCTCGGCCAGCACCTCGTCCAGGTTCGCATCCATAGGGGGCCGCGGTCAGCCAGACGGGGCGAACGCGTCGATCATCGCGTGGACGTCGTCACCGAGCGGGTACAGGATCGGGCAGGTGCAGCCGTGCTCGATGAAGTCCGCCACCTTGGCGCGACACTCGTCGGCCGTGCCGGCCGCGGCGAGGGTCTGCACCACGTCGTCGGGCATGAGCTGCGCGGCCTCGCGCACCTGCTCGGCGGTGGCCGGCCAGGTCACCTTGGACCCGATCTCCTCGAGCAGCTCCCGGGACGCTCCCGAGGCCTTCATGATGTGCGGCTGCTGTCCGAGGTACTGGGTGATCAGGAGCCGAGCCGCGTCGAGGGCCTTGTCGCGGTCCTCGTCGAGCGAGCACACGATCAGCTGCGGTCGGTCCACCTCGTCCAGCGTCTTGCCGGCGCGGCGGGCGCCGATCTCGAGGTGCTCCACCGCCTCGGCGTTGTAGGTCGGTGACACGAGGTAGTTCAGGACGACGCCGTCGGCGATCTCCCCGGCGAGCTCCATCATCTTCATGCCGGTCGCGCCGATGTAGATCGGCACGTCCTTCGGCCGGCGCTCCTGGTGCACGTAGTCGAGCTCGACCCCATCGAGGTGCACGAACTCGCCCTGCAGGCTCACCTGCTCGTCGTTGAGCAGCCCCCGCACCGCGGTGACCGTCTCGCGCATCGCCTGGAGCGGCCTGCGGCGCTCGATGCCGACTTTACTGGCCAGCGGATCCCACCACGCCCCGATGCCGAGCAGGACACGGCCGGGCGCGAGGTCGTCGAGCGTGGCGAAGGTCGAGGCCAGCAGCGCCGGGTTGCGGGTCCAGTTGTTCACGACGCCGCTGCCGACCTTGATCCGGTCGGTGATCGCGGCGAACGCCGCCATCGGCACGGTGGCCTCCCGCACCAGCCGGCTCTCGGCCTGCCACACCGCGTCGAAGCCCCGCTGCTCGGCGTAGCGCACGTAGTCCATGCCGTCGCGGATCGGATGCTTGTCCTGCAGATACAGCGCCATCGGTGTGTTGAGCGTGGGGCTCACGTTCGTCTACCTCCTTCGCGTGCGCGGGGCACGCGTCCGGCGGGATCCGCTGGTGGCTCCCGTCCTGCGCTCGGCCGTCATGTGCGCGACGGCGACTGCTCCAGCTTGCGCTGGTGGCCCTTCTTGGGGCGCATCGGCAGGTCGGTGCGCCACGTCCCGTCATGGGCCTGCAGCGCGGCCGCGACCGCGGGGGCGGTCGGCACGAGCCCGATCTCGCCGATGCCCTTGATGCCGTAGGGAGCGTCTGGCTGCGGGCACTCGACGAGGATCGTCTCCACTGGCGGCATGTCCTTCGGGCGGATGATGCCCAGCGACGAGATGGTCAGGTTCAGCGGGCGCCCGTCCTCGTCTGCGGGGAAGTCCTCGGTGAGGGCGTAGCCGAGCCCCATGTGCACGGCGCCCTCCACCTGGCCCTCGCACAGCAGCGGGTTCACCGCGCGGCCGACGTCGTGGGCGGCGACGACGTTGTCGACCTTGCCGCCCTCGTCGAGGGTCACGAGCTGGCAGGCGTAGGAGAAGGTCGAGTGGATGACGGGGTTGTCGACGCCGTCCTCGAGCGCGTGCGTCCAGTCGACGCGGTACTCGCCCTCCATCTCGACGCCCACCGGCATGCCCGCGTCGCGCAGCTTCTCGCAGGCATCCTTGATCGCGCCCGCGCCCATGAGGGTGCCCCGGGAGCCCGTCGTCTGACCGGCCCCGAGCTCGCGGGTGGTGTCCACCAGCACACGGACCTTGCCGGCCTCGACGCCGAGCTCCTCGGTCACGACGGCGATCGCCACCGAGTGCACACCCTGGCCCATCTCCGTCCAGCAGTGGCGCACCTCGACCGTGTCATCGGGGTCGAGGCGGACGGTGGCCTTGGCGATCTCGAGGAACCCGTTGCCGAGACCGGAGTTCTTCATGCCGAGGCCGATCCCCACCGCCTTGCCCTCACGCCGGGCGGCCTCCCACGCCGGTTTGACCGCGTCGAGGCACGCACGCGCGCCGAGGCAGCCGTCGTCCATGATCTGGCCTGGCCCCCACACGTCGCCGGGGGCGACGGCGTTGCGAGCGCGGAACTCCCACGCGTCGAGGCCCACCTGCTCGGCGAGGCGGTCCACCACGCCTTCCATCGCGAACTGCGCCTGGTTCGCGCCGAAGCCGCGGAACGCGCCGGCCACCGGGTTGTTCGTGCGCACCGTGACCGA
>SKPY01000091.1 GCA_007119305.1 Nitriliruptorales bacterium | reverse complement strand
TGCGCTCCCACAGCGCCGGGGCCTCGGGTGCAGCCGCGCCTGCGGGTCCGAGCTCGGCTTCGAGCGCGTCAGCCAGCGCGGGGGCGCCCGCTCCGGCGCAGACCACGTCGTCGCAGACGTGGATGACCGTCGGCGGCTGCGGCTCGAGCACGAACAGCGCGTAGAACTGCGCCACCCCGTAGGCCTCGGCAGGCGGCACTGTCAGGCGCTCGCAGACGTAGTTGAGCGCGCCCTCGCTGATCCAGCCGCAGGCATCCTGCACGGCGTGCAGGGCCGGCAGCAGCAGGTGGCGCCGGTCCCGCACCTGGCGGCCGGCGCGGTCGATGCGCCCGTCCGGGCCGTCCACGCGTGCGCCACCCTGCCAGCGGCTCACCGGCGGCCCGAGCAGCCCGTCGACGGCCGCCCGCTCGGCCGGCGTCGGGGTGGCCTGCATGAGCTGGACGTCCATGGAGTCCCCTGCTAGCCCGCCACCGGCGCGATGCGGATCGCGGTGGCCTTGAACTCGGCGGTGCCGGACTTCTCGTCCCAGCGGTCGGAGGTGAGCACGTTCGTGTCGACCTGGTCGGAGAAGTGCAACGTGAGGAAGGCGAGGCCGGGACGCAGCGACGGGTCGAACGCGACCGGCGCCTCGACCTCGCCGCGGCGCGAGACCACGCGCACCCGGTCCCCGTCGGCGACGCCGTGGCGTGCCCCGTCCTCGGGAGCGAGGAGCAGCGCCTCCTTGTGCCGCAGCGGTGAGCGGTACCCGCCCGACTGCACGCCGGTGTTGTACGAGTCGAGCCGGCGGCCTGTCGTGAGCCGGATGGGATAGTCGTCGGTGAGCTCGTCGAGGGGCGGCGCCCACGGGGTCACGGAGAACGGCGCAGGCGGTCCAGCCCGTGGGCGCTCCCATAGGCGCGCGTGCAGGAACTGGCTGCCGGGGTGGTCCTCGTCGGGGCACGGCCACTGCAGGCCGCCCGTAGCCTCCAGGCGGTCGTAGCGCATCCCGGCGTGCATCGGCGAGAGGCTGCGCACCTCGTCCCACACGTCCTGCGCGCTCGGTCGGCCCCAGTCATGGCCGAGCCGCTCGGCGAGCGCGCACAGGATCTCGGCGTCGGCGCGCGCCTCGCCGGGCGGGTCGATGCTCTTGCGCACCCGCTGGACACGGCGCTCGCTGCTCGTGACCGTGCCCTCCGCCTCGCACCAGTCGGCCGCCGCCGGGAGCACGACGTCGGCGCGCTCGGCCGTGCGGGTGAGGAACAGGTCCTGCACGACGAGGTGCTCGAGGCCGTCGAGCAGGCGGCGCGCGCGCTGCACGTCAGCCTCGGAGTCCGCCGGGTTCTCCCCCAGCACGTAGACGGCCCGCAGGTCACCGCGCTCCATCGCGTCGAACATCTGCGTGAGGTGCCAGCCCGGCCGGGCCGGCAGGGGCACCCCCCAGGCCTGCTCGAACTGCGCCCGCACCGCGGCGTCCTCGACGTCCTGGAAGCCGGGGAACTTGTTGGGGATGGCGCCCATGTCGCCGCCCCCCTGGACGTTGTTCTGGCCGCGCAGGGGGTTCAGGCCCGAGCCGTAGCGACCGACGTGGCCGGTCAGCAGCGCGAGGTTGATCAGCGCGAGGACGTTGTCGACGGCGTTGTGGTGCTCGGTGATGCCGAGCGTCCAGCACAGCTGGGCGCGGTCGGCCCGGGCGTAGGCGTGCGCGAACTCGCGGAGCGCGTCGGCGGGCACGCCGGTGATGCGCGCGCCCTCGTCCAGGGTGTAGGGCTCGACGGCGTCGCGATAGGCGTCGAAGCCCGTGGTCGCGTGGCGCACGAACGGCTCGTTGACCAGGCCCGCGTGGATGATCTCACGCGCGAGCGTGTTCGCGAGCGCGATGTCGGCGCCGACGTCGAGGCCGAGCCACAGATCCGCCCACGCCGCCGAGCTCGTGCGGCGCGGGTCGACGACCACGAGGCGGGCCCTGCGGCGCAGCGCCTTGAGCACATGGTGGAAGAAGATCGGGTGCGTCTCGCGCGCGTTCGAGCCCCACAGCACCACGAGGTCGGCCGCGCGGACCTCCTCGTACGAGCTGGTGCCGCCTCCGGCACCGAACACCGTCGCCAGACCGACGACGCTGGGCGCGTGTCAGGTGCGGTTGCAGCTGTCGATGTTGCTCGTGCCGACGACCGCACGGGCGAGCTTCTGGGCGAGGTAGTTCGTCTCGTTGGTCGCCTTCGAGCAGGAGAACAGCCCGAACGCATCGGGTCCGTCCGCCTGCGTCACCGCACGCACGCCCGCGGCCGCACGGTCGAGCGCCTCCGTCCAGCTGGCTCTGCGCAGCGCGCCGCCGTCGCGTACGAGCGGGTGGGTCAGCCGCGTGTGGGGCCTTGGCATCGCGTGCTCCTCCCTGCCGGGTACCGGTGGGCAAGGATAACCGACCGGCGCGCCAGGTGTGCCAGATCACGCAACGGTTGCGTCATACACCCGCCGCCGCCCCGCTCTGGGCCCGGGCGATGAGTGCGAGCAGCGCGTCGTGCACGTCCGGTCCGGCCGCGAGCACCTGCTCGGCGGGGCCGACGAGCGCCAGGCCGTCCATGCCGGTGACGAGCGCGCCGGCCTCCGCCGCGATCAGCGCGCCCGCAGCGAGATCCCAGCGCGAGCAGCTGCTCGTCCAGAACGCGTCGGCACGCCCGGCGGCCACATCGCACAGATCCAGCGCGGTGCAGCCCGTCATCCGCACCGACAGCACGGCGGCGTCGAGCGCCTGCATCGCCGCCACATCGCCGGGATGACCCCCGCGCAGGGCGCCCACCGCGAGCAGCACGTCAGCGAGCGCGTCGGCCGGGTGGGCAGGCTCCTCGCCGGCACCCGCCACGATCCCGCCCCCACGCACCGCTGCGTACGTCTCGGCGGTGACCGGCGCGTGCACGACCCCGGCCGCGAGCCGGTCGCGGGCATCGCAGAAGCCCACCGAGACGGCCCACCGCGGTCGCCGCTTCAGGAAGTTCGTCGTGCCGTCGACCGGATCGACGTACCAGCGGCGCTGACCCTCGATGCCGCTCTCCTCGACCGTGGGCCCCTCCTCACCGACCACCACATCGTCGGGGAACGTCTCGGTGATGAGCGCACGCACGACCGACTCGGCCACGCGGTCGGCGGCGGTCACAGGGTCGCGGCGAGCCTTCCAGCCCGCCTCCACACCGGCGTGCCACAGCGGCAGGACCGCGGCCCCGGCCGCGCGGGCCGCGACGAGGGCCACCTCGCAGGCGTCCCGATCGTCCTGGCTCGTCACCGCCGCCTACGCCACGACCGTGGGGCTGCCCCCGCCACGCTCGGCGCGGATCTCGTCGGCCATCTCCTGCGCGAAGTGCACGAGCGCCTCCACGATGTCGGCTTCGGCCACCGTGTAGAGGACCTCACCCTTGCGGATGATCTGGCCCTTGCCCTTGCCCGCCGCGACGCCCAGATCGGCCTCCCGAGCCTCGCCTGGGCCGTTGACCACACACCCCATGACCGCGACGCGCAGCGGCACGTCGATGCCCTCGAGGGCGTTTTGGACCTCCTCCGCCAGCGTGTAGACGTCGACCTCGGCGCGCGCGCACGACGGGCAGCTCACGACGTCGAGCCCCCGTTCGCGCAGATGGAGCGCTTCGAGCATCAGGATGCCCGCCTTGACCTCCTCGACCGGGTCGGCGGACAGCGACACCCGGATGGTGTCCCCGATGCCGGCGGCGAGCAGCGCGCCGATGCCCACCGCAGACTTCACGCTGCCGGTCTTGGCCGGCCCGGCCTCGGTCACGCCGAGGTGCAGCGGGTAGTCGCAGGCGTCCGCGAGCAGCCGGTACGTCTGGATCATGACCCACGGGTCGGAGTGCTTGACCGAGATCGCGATGTCGCCGAAGTCGACCTCTTCGAGCAGCGCCGCCTCCGACAGCGCGCTCTCCACGAGTGCCTGCGGGGTGACGCCGCCGTGCCGGGCGAGCAGCTCCTTGTCGAGCGAGCCCCCGTTCACCCCGATGCGGATGGGGATCCCCCGCTCCTTGGCCGCGTCACCGATGACCTTGATCTTGGAGTGGTCGCCCGCCTTGTGGATGTTGCCCGGGTTGACCCGCACCTTCGCGACGCCGGCGTCGATCGCCGCCAGCGCGTACTTCCACTGGAAGTGGATGTCGGCCACGACCGGCACGGTCGACTTCGCGGCGAGCGTGGCCAGCGCGTCGGCGTCCTGCTGGCGGGGCACGGCGACCCGCACGATGTCGACGCCCGCGGCGTTCAGCGCAGCGATCTGCTGCAGCGTCGCGTTGACGTCGTGGGTCGGCGTGGTGGTCATCGACTGCACGCTGATGGGCGCGTTGCCGCCGACCTGCACCCCGCCGACGTCGATCTGGCGGGTCGCCCGGCGTCTCGGAGGCTGCAGATGCCCTTGGGCGTCGGCTGCGTCGTTCAGCAGCGGTAGCGGGATTCCCACGGCCCGTCGCGTCCTTCCTGGGTGTGCGGCCAGCAGCCATCATCGCGACCGGCCACGCGGCCTGCAATGCGCCCTATTGGAGGATCTCGCTCGCCGGTCGCAGGATGTCGATCGTCACGGCGGTGATGAAGATCACGCCGAAGAACAGGATGACCGCCAACGCGATGGGGGTCAGGCGCGCGGGGTCGATGAGCCAGCGTTCGTGATTCCCCCTGAGCCTGCGCGCCTTGTTCACCCCCTCCTCGACCACGAGCACCGCGACGTGCCCGCCGTCCAGCGGCGGCAGCGGCAGCAGGTTGAGGATGCCGAGCACGAGGTTCAGCATCACGAGGAGCGCGATGAAGCCGAACAGGTCGCCCTGTCGCCCGAGCTCGCCGGCGACCTGCCCGGCGCCGACCAGGGACATCGGCCCCTCCGGCTCACGCGGGCCGTCGGTGGTCAGCTGCCCGATCCAGGCGGCCAGGCCCTCGGGGCTGAAGGCGTCGATGAGCCCCACGACGGTCAGCTCGGCGAGCCGGAAGACCGACAGGTCACCCGAGACGGTCAGCACGAGCGCCTGACCGGGTGGCACGCGTTCGACCTCCGCCTCCGGGGCGATGCCGAGGAAGCCGATCTGCTCCCCGGCCTCGTCCTCCTGTGCCGCGAGCGTGGCCGCGACCTCGCGGCGCTCGTCGTCGCGCTCGACGGTGAGCGTCACCGTCTCGCCTGGCCGCGCGGCGACCTCCTCCTGCACCGCCTCGAAGGCGACGGTCTCCACGCCGTCGACCGCCACGATCGCATCACCGGACTGCAGGCCCGCCTCGGCGGCGGGGCTGTCGTCGACGACGACCGCCACGGTGTTCGTCGCCGCACCGGACGGCAACCCGATCAGGGCCAAGGCAGCCCACAGCAGCAGGATCGCGAGCACGAAGTGGGTGCCGGACCCGGCGATGAGCACGATCGCGCGCTGCCAGGCGGGCTTGGAGTAGAAGGCCCGGGGTTCGTCCGCGGGGTCCATGTCCTCGAAGGAGCTCATCCCGGTGATCTTCACGAAGCCGCCCGCGGGAATGGCCTTCACCCCGTACTCGGTCTCACCCCGTTGCACCGACCACAGTGTCGGTCCGAAGCCGAGGAAGAAGCGCTCGGCTTTCATCCCGAAGGCCTTCGCCGTGGCGAAGTGCCCGAACTCATGGATCATGATCACCACGACGATGGCGATGATGAAGATCGCGATGAACATGGGTCCTCTATCGTGTCAGCTGTGCCGTGTGGCGCGCGCGCGACCCGCCGGCGCGGCCGTTCGGCCGCGGAGCAGAGCGCGGGCGTGCCGCCGGGCCCACTCCTCGGCGGCGAGCACCGCCGCGAGGTCCACCTGGTCGGACGGCTCGTACCTCTCCAAGGTTGCCTCCACCACCGCCGGGATGCCGAGGAAATCCACCGTGCCGGCCAGAAACGCCGCGACTGCCTCCTCGTTGGCGGCGTTGTAGACAGCGGGCAGCGCCCCGCCGCCCCGTCCCGCCTCGATCGCCAGCGACAGCAGCGGAAACGTGGCGTGGTCGACCGGCTCGAACTCGAGCGCCTGCGCCCGCGTCCAGTCGATGCGCGCCGGCGCCCAGCTGAGCCGCTCAGGCCACCCCAGGGCGAGCTGCAGCGGCAGGCGCATGTCCGGCGGCGACAGCTTCGCCACGGTGGCGCCGTCGCAGAACTCGACCATCCCGTGCACGATCGACTGCGGGTGGACGACCACCTCGATCGCCTCGTAGGCCAGCCCGAACAGCAGGTGCGCCTCGATCACCTCGAGACCCTTGTTGGCAAGGGTCGCGGAGTTGATCGTGATGACCGCACCCATGGCCCAGGTCGGGTGAGCGAGCGCGTCGGCCGCGGTGACCCCCGCCAGCTCCAGGCGTGTGCGTCCACGGAAGGGACCCCCGCTGGCGGTCACGACCACCCGCGCCACCTCCCGGGCAGCGCCCGCACGCAGGCACTGGGCGAGCGCGGAGTGCTCGCTGTCGACCGGCACGATCTGGCCTGGTGCGGCCGCGTCGGTGACGATGCTCCCACCGACGATGAGCGACTCCTTGTTCGCGAGCGCGAGGGTCGCGCCGGACTCGAGCGCCGCGAGGGTCGGGCCCAGGCCACGCGAGCCCACGAGCCCGTTCAGCACGACATCCGCCTCGCCGCCGGCGAGCTCGACCACGCCGGGCAGCCCTGTGAGCACGTCGACCCCCGGGCCGAGCGCCTCCCGCACCGCCGGGGCCTGCGCGGCCTCGGCGACGGCCACGCGCGGCGCCCCCGTCGCACGGGCCTGCTCGACGAGGAGCCCGATGTTGCCCCCGCACGACAGGCCGGTGACCTGGAAGCGGTCGGGGTGCACCGCCATGACCTCGAGCGCCTGCTGCCCGATCGACCCGGTCGCCCCGAGGACGACGACCCGGCGCGGGGCGTCGCTGCTCACCGCCTCACCACCTCCGCGCGCTGCCCGGCGTCCCGGTCCACCCGCAGCATGCGGCCGCTGGCGAGCGCGTAGTCGGCGTAGAGCTGCCCGCAGGCCGCGTCGATGTCACCGCCGCGGTTGTGCCGGATCGTCGCGGCCACCCCCTGCTCGTCGAGCACGCGGGCGAAGGCCCGCTGGCGCTGCACGCTCGGTGCGGTCCAGGCGATCCCTGGGGTCGGGTTCATCGGGATCAGGTTGACGTGCGCCTTCAGGGCGGCCACGCGGCGCGCGAGCTCGGCGGCGTGCTCGAGGGCATCGTTCACACCCGCGATGAGGATGTACTCGATCGTGACCCGCCTGCCCGTGGTGGCCTGGTAACGCTGCACGGCGGTGAGCAGCTGCGCCAGCGGGAAGTGGCGGTTGACGGGCACGAGGTGGTCGCGCAGCTCGTCGTTGGGCGCGTGCAGGCTGACGGCGAGGGTGATCGGCAGCTTGAGCCGGGCGAGCCGCGCGATGCCCGGCACGAGCCCGACCGTGGAGACGGTGAGCGAGCGGGCGGACAACCCGAAGCCGCCCGCCTCCGTGGGGGTGGCCAGCCACCGGACTGCTCGCAGCGTCACGTCGAGGTTCGACAGCGGCTCCCCCATGCCCATGAACACCACGTTCGTCACCTGCGGTGGACACCCGGCCGGAAGCTCGACGGGGCCGGCGAGCAGCCGTTGCATGACGGTGACCTGGCGCGCCACCTCACCGAACGTCAGCTGCCGGCGCAGGCCTGCCTGCCCGGTGGCGCAGAAGGGGCAGGCGAGGGCGCAGCCGGCCTGACTGGACACGCACACCGTCGCCCGCGCGTGGTCGCGCCGACCGTTCTTGGGGTAGAGCATGAGCACGCTCTCGACGGCCTCCCCGTCGGCGTACTGCAGCAGGACCTTGCGCGTCAGCCCGCCGTCTGCGGTGGACTGACGGGTCACCTCCGGGGACGGAGCGAACGTGGCTGCGAGGCGCTGGCGCAGGGGCTTCGGCAGGTCGGTCATCGCCTGCGGGTCGTGGACGCCGCGTTGGAGCCATGCCCACATCTGCCGGGCGCGGTACGCCGGCTGATCGTCGAGGACGGCCTCGAGACCGTCCAGGCCGAGGTCGTAGGGATCGGGTTTCATGCCTGGGCCCTTCCGCGCACTACAACCCGAACGCGACGAGGGTCAGATGCGTGACCGGGAGCGCGAAGATGATCGCGTCGACACGGTCCATGATGCCACCGTGCCCGGGGACGATCCGCCCCAGGTCCTTCACGCCGAGGTCACGCTTCACGAGGCTCTCCGAGAGGTCGCCGAGCGTGCCCCCGAGCGCGGCCGCGAGCCCGAAGGCGAGCGCCACGGGCAGGTCGAAGCCGGGCAGCCGCGCGGTGATGAGCCCGGCGAGCACCGCGACGGTCACAAGCCCGCCGGCGAAGCCCTCCCAGGACTTGCCGGGGCTCACGCTCGGCGCGAGCTTGTGCCGCCCGAACCGGCTGCCGAACGCGAACGCCCCGATGTCGTTCGAGACGGTGAGCGCGATGGCCGCCATCACGTACCAGCGCCCGTCGGGGCGGGCGAGCAGCAGGGCCAGGAAGCTGGCGAGGAACGGCACCCACAGAGCCATCACGCAGGTGGCCCCGAGGTCGACCGCCACTCCGCCCGCGCGTCCGCTCGCGAGCGGCGCGCGCTCCTCGGGCGGGGGGGCGAGCAGGACCCAGGCGAGCGTGCCGACGAGCAGCAGCACGAGCGCGAGGGACTGCGCCGCCGGCCCGTGGGCGTAGGCCCCGAACAGCGCCACGAGCCCCGCCGCGAGCGCGACCGGCGTGGCCGGTCGCAGCCCCGTGCCGCGCAGCACGGCGTCGAGCTCGAGCAGCGCGCTGACGAGGACGATGCCGACGAAGCCGAGGAAGACCCACGGGGACAGCCACAACGTCGCGAGGAACACCGCCGCGAGCGCGACACCGGAGGCGATCGCGAGCGGCAGGTTGCGTCCGAGCGCGCCGGACTGCCGTCCGGGGTCGGCAGCCGGGCGGTCGGGCTGCTCGTCGGCAGGGGGCGGTGGCACGTGGGTCCCGAGCGTCCGGCTCAGACCTCGAGCAGCTCGTGCTCCTTGTTCTCCAGCAGCTGGTCGACGCGCCCGGTGTGCTGGTCGGTGATGTCCTGGAGCTGCTTCTCTGCCCGGTGGACCTCGTCTTCGGTCGCCTCGCCCTTCTGGCCGAGCGACTCGATGCGGTCCTTCGCGTGCCTGCGGACGTTGCGGATGGCCACGCGGCCCTCCTCGGCACGCTCGCGCGCGAGGCGGACGAACTCCTTGCGCCGCTCCTCGGTGAGCTCGGGGAACACGACCCGGATGACCTGCCCGTCGCTAGACGGGTTGATGCCCAGGTCGCTGGCGGCGATCGCCCGCTCGATCTCCTTCAGTGCGCTCTGGTCGTACGGGTTGATCAGGAGCATGCGCGGCTCGGGCACGCTCACCCCGGCGATCTGCTGCAGCGGCACCTTCGTGTCGTAGTAGCTCACCGGCAGGTCGGTGACGAGCTGCGGGTTCGCGCGCCCGGTGCGGATCTTCGCGAACTCGCCCTGGGTGTGCTCGACCGCCGCGTCCATCTTGTGCTTCGCCTCGGCCAGGATCTCCGCGATCGTGTCAGCGCTCACGTGATGCCTCCCTTTCGGTCGCGGCCGTAGCGCCGGGCTCGTCGGGGCGCACGAGCGTGCCAATCGGCT
>SKPY01000095.1 GCA_007119305.1 Nitriliruptorales bacterium | reverse complement strand
GACGCTGCTAGGCCCGTCTCGGGTGGCACTGCGTTGGAGGGCCGATGGACCCCGCGTACGCGGGACCTATGCCGGCCTGGGCAGCGGGCATCCGACCGTGGCTCGGGCCCCAACCGCGACGACGCCGCCGGCGGGCCTCGGGAGGAAGGTCCCGGACCCGCGCTGAGCGGCGTCTGCGTGTGGTGGTGGAGGTGGCGGGGAGTCGAACCCCGCGTCCGGATGCCTCGACCTCAGGAGCGCTACGAGCGTAGGTCCCGGCTGGTTGTCGGGCTGCCGCGCTCCGGAACCAAGCGGCTCGGCAGCCGTACCTTGCGTTTGGTGTCCCGGCGGACCCGCAAGGTAGGTCCGCGGTGGAGCCTGGTTGCGACGCCCGGTCCCCAACCTCAGGCGGTGGTCGGGGCGGACGGACGGCTTAGTTAGGCCGCCAGTGCGAAGTTGTCTTCGGCACCTATAAGGTCCCCTGGGCAGATTTACGAGGTGACCAGGGCTACTCGGCTCGCTCTCCCGGGACCGATCGACACCCGTCGAAACCACTCACCCCCGGAGGCGATCCATGCACTTGTCAGGGATCGGAGCTGCCATGGTAGCCGCCCGCTGCCCCGGCGACAGCGCCCCGGTCAGGGCGGTCAACCCCGCTGACGCGCCGCCAGCGCGCGTTGGATCTCCCGGTCGGCGTCGCGCTTGGCCATCGTGGCGCGCTTGTCGTGGCGGGCCTTGCCCGTGCCGAGGCCGATGAGCAGCTTGGCCCGGCCGTCCTTCCAGTACAGCTTCAGCGGCACGAGGGTACGGCCCTGCTCGGCCGCGAAGCGCTCGAGCTCGGCGATCTCGTCGGCGTGCAGCAGCAGCTTGCGCTGGCGCGTCGGGTCGTGGTTGGCGCGGTTGCCGAACTCGTACTCGGGGATGTGCGCCTGCACGAGCCACGCCTCGCCACCGCGGATGGTCGCGAACGCCTCCTGGAGCGAAGCCTTGCCGGCCCGCAGCGACTTGACCTCGGTACCGGTGAGCACAAGGCCGGCCTCCACGGTGTCGTGGATCTCGTAGTCGAACCGCGCACGGCGGTTCACCGCGATCGTGTCCGCGCCGTCGCCGGCGCGCTTGCGCTTGCCCATCACGCGCAAGCCTAGCGACCGTGCGCGCGCAGGCGCAGGCGGGACGCGGGTAGCAGATGCCGGCCGTGCCGGACGCGCGCCCGTCCGGGAACCGGCTACGCGGCGGGGGCGAGGGAGGCGGCGGCGATGAGGTCGCGCACGAGGTCGGCGGCGGCGACGAGCGCATCCTCGTCCTCGGCGATCTCACGGTCGGGGGTGATGCCGGTGCCTTCGAGCGACACGCCCGAGGGCAGCAGGTACTCCGCCGTCGTGAACTTGAGCCCGGAGCCGTCGCTCAAGGTGCGCACCGACTGCACCGTGCCCTTGCCGAACGTCTGCTCGCCGAGAACGTCCGCGCGACCCGCGTCCTGCAACGCCCCGGCGAGGATCTCGCTCGCACTTGCGCTGCCGCGGTCGACGAGCACGACGAGCGGCAGGTCGGTGTCACCGCCGCTCGAGCGCATGGGCCGCTCCTCGCCGCCCGACTCGCGCACGGTGACGACCGGCTCGTCCTCGGCCAGGAACAGGCTCGCGACGCTGACCGCCTGGTTGAGCAGCCCCCCGGGGTTGCGCCGCAGGTCGAGCACGAGCCCCTGCGCACCCTGCGCCGTGAGCTCGTCGACCGCCTCGGCCACGCGGTCGGCGGCGCCCTGGGAGAAGCCCATGAGGTGCACGTGTCCGACGCCGTCGTCGAGCAGCTCCGCCTGGACGAGCGGCAGGTCGATCTCGGCGCGGGTCAGCTCGAGCTCTCGTGGCCCATCGGAGCCCTCCTCGAACCCCACGGTCACGTCCGTGCCCTCCTCGCCGGTGACGAGGTCGACGATGTCCCGGAGCGGGAGGTCCCGCACGTCGCGCCCGTCGACGCTCACGATGCGTTCGCCGATCTCCACCCCCGCTTCCTCCGCCGGAGTCGCGGGCAGCACGTTCACGACGACCGGGCCCCCCTCGTCCTCCTCCAGCATGAGCCCGACGCCCGAGAAGGTGCCGTCGAGCTGGCGGTTGAAATGCTCGAACGCCTCGGGGTCGAAGTAGACGGCGTGCGGGTCGTCGAGCGTTTCGAGCATGCCGTCGATCGCGCCGCGCAGCAGCTCCTCCGAGGACGGGGGGTCCACCGCCTCCTCGGACAGCTGGCGGTAGGTCTCCTCGAGCACCGTGAAGTCCGCGTCGACCTCAGCCGGGTCGGTTGCGGTGGGCGCAGGCGCTGCTGCACGTCCCAGCTGGAACGACACGAGCGCGACGCTGGTGACGAGGACGAGCACGAGCGCCACGGCGGTGACGACGGTCGCGCGGGGGCTCATAGAGCCAGCCTGCCACGCGCGGGCACGGGGTGCCTGCCCGTTACAGGTAGCTCATGGGGTTGCGGGTGGAGCCGTTGACGCGGACCTCGAAGTGCAGGTGCGGCCCGGTCGCGACCCCGGTCGCGCCGATGTAGCCGATCACCTGGCCGCGCGAGACCCGCTGGCCGGCAGCGACCGCGAAGCGCGACTGGTGCGCGTAGAGCGTCGTCAACCCCTGGCCGTGGTCGATGACGATGGTCATGCCGTAGCCGCCACGCGCGCCCGCGCTCACGACCGTCCCCGCCTCCGCGGCGTAGATCGGTGCCCCGTGTCCGCCCCCGAAGTCGACCCCGGCGTGGAAGCGGCGCGTGCCGAAGATCGGGTGGATGCGGTAGCCGTACCCGCTCGTGACGCGCCCGTCAGCGGGCCGCTGCAGCCTGCCCGCAGGCGCCTGCTGCTCCGCCGCGGGCGCGCTCGACGCGCTGGCGCTGCCACCGCCGCTGCTGCTCGCGCTGGAGCGCTGCTGGCGGTCGGCGGCGGCCGCGGTGCGGCGTTGCTCCTCCTGGCGGCGCTCCTCCTCGGCCTGGCGGCGGCGTTCCTCCTCGGCCTGGCGGCGCTCCTCCTCGGCCTGGCGGCGGCGCTCCTCCTCCTCGCGGCGGCGGCGCTCCTCCTCGGCCAGCCGGCGCAGCTCCTCCTCCAGCCGCTCGCTCTCGTCCTCGAGGCTGTCGAGGAGCGCGACGTGCTGCTCCCGGTCGCTGTCGAGCGCGTTCAGGGCCGCCTGGCGCTCCCCGCGGGTCGCGGCGACCTGCTCCCGCAGGCTGCGCTCCTCCTCCACGAGCCCGGCCACACGGTCGCGCTCCTGCTCGGCCGCCGCCTGTTCGTCGGCCTGGCGCTCCTGCAGCACCCCGAGCTCGACGGTGTCGGCCTCGATCTCGCGCACGAAGCCGCTCACGAGATGCACGCGGTCGCGGTCGCTGGCCAGCACCTGCCGCACGTACTGGAGCGCGCGCCCGAACTGGGCCATGTCGCCCGCGTCGAACATCGAGGTCGACATCTGGGCGGGACCGCCGTACATGAACGACGCCCTGGTGCGGTCGGCGAACGTGTCGCGCTCGTCGTCCAGCCGGTCCTGCGTGTCCGCGAGCCGCTGCTCGGTGGCGGCGAGCTCGGAGGTCGTCGCGGCGAGGCGCCGCTCGGCGTCCTCGAGCTCAGTCTGCGCGACCCCGAGCTCGGACTGCAGGGCGGCCAGGTTCGCGTCGAGCTCGACGAGCTCGGCGTCGAGGCGCTCGAGGTCCTCGAGCGTCACGTCGCGCTCCTGCTCGATGTCCTCGAGCCCCGCACGCGTGCGGTCGAGCTCCTCCTCGACCTCCTCGAGGCGCTCCTCGGGGTCTGCCGCGTCTGCCGCGACGACGGCTCCGGAGGGCAGCGCCACCAGGACCGCCAGGGCCGCGACCAGGCCCAGCACGCGTGCGTGCACCGCTGCCTCCTTCCTCAAGCCGCCCCGCCCCTGCGGAGATCACCTACCGTCACCGGCGCGCCACGCACGCCGCCATCACCCTACCGCTCACACGCCTCATGGGCCATTCCCTGCCCCACCAGCCACGCCGCGGCGGTCACCGGCGGCTCCCCCCGCGGCCGTCCTACACCGCGAGGAAGCGGCGCAGCGACAGGAACGCGCTCACGGCCGCGATGACGACCGCGACCCCCACGAGGATCGGGAACACCGCGAGGACGTCACCGAGCCCCACGACGGGCAGGAACTCCACCTGCTCCTGGATGCGCTGCAGGATCGTGAAGGCGCCAAGCGTGAGGAACCCGACGGCGAGCAGGGCGCTCACCACGCCGGCGACGATCCCCTCGAGCAGGAACGGCAGGCGGATGTACCAGTTCGTCGCCCCGACGAGCTTCATGATCCCCGTCTGCTCCCGCCGGGCGAACGCGGTCACACGCACGGTGTTGAAGATGAGCGCCGCGGCGCCGACGATCTGGATCGCCGCGATCCACAGGGACCCGTTGCGCAGGGCCCCGAGCAGCGCGAAGAAGCGGTCGAGGATCTCGCGCTGATCGCTCACGACGTCCACACCCGGGTAGCCGGCGAACTGCGATTCGATGACCGCGAACTGCTCGGGGTCGTGCAGCTTCACCCGGAACGAGGCGGGCAGGATCTCCGGGGTCACGCTGTCGAGCAGGCTCTCGTTGTCGGCGAAGATCTCCTGGAAGTGCTCGTACGCGTCCTCCTTGGACTCGTACATGACCTCCTCGACGACGGGATGCTCCCGCAGCTCGCTCTCGAGCGAGACCCGCTGCCCCTCGGTGATGCCGTCGACCAGGAAGATCGAGACCTCGACCTCGCCGTAGAACAGGTCGGTCACGCGGTCGACCTGGCGCTGGACCATGATGCCCACGCCGAGCAGCGTGAGGCTCACGGTGAAGGTGACGATCGTCGCCACCGTCATCAGCAGGTTGCGCCGCAGGCCGATGCCGAGCTCGGCCAGCAGGTAGCGCCACCTAGCCCCCATAGCCGTACACCCCGCGTGTCTGGTCGCGCACCATCGCCCCGTCGGCGAGCTCCACCACGCGCCGGCGCATCGAGTCGACGATGTGCTGGTCGTGGGTGGCCATGATGACGGTCGTGCCCGTGCGGTTGATGCGGTCGAGCAGCTTCATGATCCCCACGGAGGTCGTGGGGTCGAGGTTGCCCGTGGGCTCATCGCAGAGCAGGATCCGCGGACGGTTCACGAACGCCCGGGCGATCGACACGCGCTGCTGCTCGCCGCCGGACAGCTCGTGTGGGTAGGCGTCGTGCTTGTGGGCGAGCCCGACGAGCTGGAGCACGTCGGGCACGGTGCGCGCGATCACGTGGCGGGGCTTGCCGATGACCTCGAGCGCGAACGCGACGTTCTCGGCCACCGTCTTGGACTCGAGCAGCTTGAAGTCCTGGAAGACGCACCCGAGCTCGCGGCGCAGCTGGGGGATGCGCCAGGACTTCATCCGGTTCAGGTCCTTGCCGGCGACGTGGATGTCGCCGCGGTCGGGATCCTCATCCTTCAGCAGCAGCTTGATGAACGTGGACTTGCCCGAGCCCGATGAGCCGACGAGGAACACGAACTCGCCCTTGGCGATGTCGAGGGTGATGTCTTGGAGGGCGACGATCGAGCCCTTGTAGGTCTTCGTGACGTTCTGCAGCCGGATCACAAGAGGGTGCCTCCACGCGCGCAATGCACCCGCGCAGGAGATGAGGGTGCTGGGTGCTCGTCGGCAAGGGTAACACGCCCGCACCGGGGGGCCCTGGGCCCGCCCGTCCGGCCGGCCAGTGCGCGAACGGCGTACGCACACGGCCGCGACGGCCGCGCGGGCTAGCCGTGGGCTAGCCGTTCGCCGCCGCGTCGACCGCCGCCCCCTTCGCCTTCCACTGCAGGTAGGCCGTGATGAAGTCGTCGAGCGCGCCGTCGAGCACGGCCTGGATGTTGCCGGTCTCGTAGCCGGTGCGGTGGTCCTTGACCATCTGGTAGGGATGCAGCACGTAGGAGCGGATCTGGCTGCCCCAGGCGACCTCCCGCTGCTCACCGCGCACGGCCGCGAGCTCGGCCTCGCGCTTCTCGCGCTCCAGCTCGGCGAGCTTCGCCTTCAGCAGCGTCAGCGCTGTGGCCTTGTTCTGCAGCTGGCTGCGCTCGTTCTGGCAGGCCACCACGAGGCCGGTCGGCAGGTGGGTGATGCGCACGGCGGAGTCGGTGGTGTTCACCCCTTGGCCCCCGGGGCCGCTCGAGCGGTACACGTCGATCCGCAGGTCGTCCTCCGCCACCGTGACGTCCTCGTCGAGCTCGTCGAGCACCGGGACCACGTCCACGCTCGCGAACGCGGTGTGCCTGCGCTTCTGGCTGTCGAACGGGCTGATGCGGACCAGCCGGTGCACGCCCCGCTCGGCGTGGAGCAGCCCGTACGCGCGCGGGCCGTGCGCCGTCAGGGTGGCCGAGCGGATGCCGGCCTCCTCGCCCTCCTGCTGCTCGTGCAGGTCGACCTTGAACCCCCGCTGCTCGCACCAGCGCAACAGCATGCGCAGGAGCATCTCCGCCCAGTCCTGGGAGTCGGTGCCCCCCGCGCCCGAGTGCACGCTCACGATCGCGTCCCGGCTGTCGTTGGGGCCCGACAGCAGCACGCGGGTCTCGAGCTCGGCGAGCTCGCGCTCGAGGTCGGCCAGGCCGCGTTCGACCTCGGCGGCGGTGTCGGGATCGTCCTCCTCCTGCGCAAGACCGTTCAGCACCTCGAGGTCGGACAGCTTGCCCACGAAGTCGTCGTAGAGGCGCAGGTCATCCTCGACGGCCGACAGCTCCCCCATGACGCGCTGCGCCCGCGCGGAGTCCTCCCACAGGTCGGGTGCGGCGGCTTCGTCCTGGAGCTCCGTCAGGCGCCGCCGCTTCTCATCGAGGTCAAAGATACTCCTTCACGGCGGCGAGCTTCGCCTCGTAGGCCGCGAGCGTCGCTGCCTGGTCGGTCACCATGTCGCCCATCCTCTCCGTGTCGCTTCGCCAGCGATGGTAGCGCCGGCGCGCCCGGGCCGTTCGGGCGGCTCAGGCGGTCCGCACGACGGTCAGCACGGGCTGCACCGCGAGGTCCGCGAGGTCCGCGAGCAGCCGCTCGGCCTGCTGGACGCTGACCAGGTCCCGGTCGAGCTCGACCCGCAGCGCGTGCGTGTCGTCGAACACCAGCGTCGGGACCCCGTCGACGCCGAGGTCGTCGCCCGCCTCCCGGTGCCACAGCCCCACCTCGGCGCGCCAGCGGTCCCCGTCGTCGGTGAAGTGGTGCAAGTCCAACCCCACGTCCGCGCCCAGCTCCAGGAACGCCTCGAGGTTCGTCGGATCGGTGGAGTCGTCGCGCTCGTGCAACGCCTCGAACGCCGCGTCCACGAAGCTGTGGTGGGCGTCGGGACCGCGGTCGCGTGCGAGCTCACCGAGCGCGAGGAGGTCGAGCGCCCACGTGTGCTCGTCCGCGTCCCACGGCTCGACGGGCCCCGCGGAGGCGAACGGCCGCACCTCGACCGCGCGGCGGGCCGGCAGCAGCGACAGCCAGCGCCACACGCGGAAGCTCTGGGCATCCGCGAAATCGAGGTACACGGCCGTCAGTGCCGGCACGACGGGCCTCCCTCTCCTTCCTCGTCCTGACGTCACCCTATCCCCCCGGGCGCGGGGGAAACACGCGCTTGCACGCGCCTGCGCCCGCCCCGGGGTCCTACGGGCTCGGGTAGAGTTGGGCCCGGGCAACGCAACGGAGGTCGAGGCCGTGACACCGCTCATCGACGCGACGGAGATG
The DNA here is from genome assembly GCA_007119305.1 of Nitriliruptorales bacterium. Taxonomy (GTDB): domain Bacteria; phylum Actinomycetota; class Nitriliruptoria; order Euzebyales; family Egibacteraceae; genus SKPY01. Next base: position 1,963 of record SKPY01000095.1, on the reverse strand, counting down.
TACCTCCGCACCATCTGGGAGCTCGAGGAAGAGGGCATCACGCCGATTCGTGCGCGCCTCGTGGAGCGCCTCAACGTGTCCGCGCCTGCGGTGAGCGAGACGGTGGCGCGGCTCGAGGAAGAGGGTCTGGTGCTCATCAGGCCCGACCGCACGCTGGCGCTGACCGAGGCCGGCGGCGACATCGCGGTGAGCGTCATGCGCAAGCACCGGCTGGCGGAGCGGCTCCTCACCGACGTCGTCGGCCTCGAGTGGGAGCACGTCCACACCGAAGCGTGCCGCTGGGAGCACGTGATCTCGGACCGGGTCGAGGCCAGGCTCGTCGAGCTGCTCGACAAGCCGGAGACGTGCCCCCACGGCAACCCCATCCCGGGGCTCGCCTCCACCCGCGCGGGCGAACGCCTCATGACGCTCGCCGAGGCGGCCAAGCGGGGCCTGCCCGTGGTCGTGCAGCGCATCTCCGAGAAGCTGCAGGGCGACGAGGCGGCGATGCGCCAGCTGCGCGAGTCGAGCCTGTGGCCCGGCACCCACGTCGAGCCGCGCGTCGCCGGGGGGCGCGTCGTCATCGACGTCGACGCCGGCGTGGTGGAGCTGTCGGGCGAGGACGCCGACCTCGTCTACGTGGTCGCGCCCTGAGGCAGGCCGGTCGCGGATACCGGCGCGTGTCGCCGCGACGCTATGCTCGCGCCCGTATGGCCACCGACGCCACTTCCCCTGCGCCCCCGACCTGGCTGGAGCGGGTGTTCGCCGTGCACGCCGGCGGCAAGCTGCACGTGCAGAGCACGGTCCGGGTGCGCGACAGCGCCGACCTCGCGCTCGTGTACACCCCTGGGGTGGCCGAGGTCTGCAAGGCGATCGCCGCCGAGCCGGACCGGGTGCGCGACCTCACCATCAAGCGCAACAGCGTCGCGGTCGTCACCGACGGCTCCGCGGTCCTCGGTCTGGGCGACATCGGCCCGGCGGCCGCCCTGCCCGTGATGGAGGGCAAGGCGATCCTGCTGAAGGAGCTCGCGGGCGTCGACGCCTACCCCCTGTGCCTCGACGAGCGGGACCCGGACCGCCTCGTGGACATGATCGCGGCGCTGGCGCCCGGCTTCGGCGGCATCAACCTCGAGGACATCTCCGCCCCGCGCTGCTTCGAGGTGGAGGGCAAGCTGCGCCGGCGCATCGACATCCCGGTCTTCCACGACGACCAGCACGGCACGGCCATCGTGGTGCTCGCCGCGCTGCTCAACGCCGCTGCGCTCGTCGGCAAGTCCGTGGGGCCCGACCTGCGCGTGGTCGTGCAGGGCATCGGGGCCGCGGGGATCGCGGTGTCGAACCTCCTCATGGACGCCGGGGTCAGCGACCTCGTGGGGGTCGACCAGGCGGGGATCGTCACCCCGCGCCGCAAGGACGCCCGGGACCCGATCTTCCGCCGGCTCGGGAAGCAGTCGAACCCCCGCAACCTCGAGGGCGACAAGGAGGTCGCGCTCGCGGGCGCCGACGTGTTCATCGGGGTCTCCGCCGGCAACACGCTCACCGTCGAGCACCTGCGGATGATGGCCGATGACCCCATCGTGTTCGCGATGGCCAACCCCGTCCCGGAGATCGACCCGGCCCTGGCACGCGAGCACGCCGCGGTCGTGGCCACCGGCCGCAGCGACGAGCCCAACCAGATCAACAACGTGCTGTGCTTCCCCGGGCTGTTCCGCGGGCTGCTCGACTGCGGTGCGCGCGAGATCAACACCGCGATGAAGATCGCGGCCGCCCACGGGATCGCGGCGATCATCAGCCCCGCACAGCGCCGGCCCGACTACATCATCCCCGGCCCCTTCGACGAGCGGGTCGTGCCCGCCGTCGCCGAGGCGGTCGCCCACTCCGCGGAGAAGACCGGGAGCGCCCGCGTCGAGGTGTCGGACGCGTGAGCCCGGCGCCCGACCCGCGCCGCGCCGCCGTGGCGGCCGCCGTGCGCGCAGTCGACGCG
>SKPY01000525.1 GCA_007119305.1 Nitriliruptorales bacterium | reverse complement strand
CGTCGCGGGGTGCGCAGGCTGCCAGGACGATGCTCCCGACGGCGAGCACGCTCACCAGGCCGTGCCACGCGAGCAACTCGACCACCTCGCACCCTCGCTCAGCGGTTCACCCTGTCCAGGATGGCCGCTGGCCGCTGTGACGGACCAGGCCAGGAAGCACCCGAGCAGCAGGGCATTGGTCCCTGGCCACGGCACGACCTCTCTCAGCACCTCCCTGACGGTCGTGGCGGTAGCCTCGCGGTGTGACCACGCTCGACCAGCTCACCGAAACCACGCTCGCCCGGCTCGGCCTGGGCAGCGAGTCGGTGCCGTCGCTCGTCGCCCTCGGGGTGTGGGGCGACGCCGGTGCGCTGCCCGATGCCGAGCCGATCATCCGCGCGCTGGCGTCGTGCGCGAACGCCGACCGGGCGCTGATCGCGCTCGAACGGCTGGCGGAGCACCATCCCGAGGCGTGGGCGGGGATCGTCGCGCAGGATGCCGAGTCCGGCGGCGACGACGCCGGCAGCATGATCCGCCGGGTCACCACGATCGCCGGCGCCAGCAGCGCGCTCGGCGACCTCCTCGTGCGCAGTCCCGAGGCGCTCACGGCGCTGACCGGTGGCCTGTCCCCCTGGGATGTCGAGCGGGTGCGCGGCTACGCGGCGGAGGACATCGCCGCGCGCGAGGAGGCTCCCGCGCACACCCTCGCCCGCCTGCAGCGCAGAGGGCTGCTGCGGATCGCCGCGCGCGACCTGCTCGGCATGGTCCACACGCCGACGGTCGCCGCAGAGCTCGCCGACCTCGCCGAGGGCATCGTGGCCGGGGCACTCGACCACGTGCTCGCCACCGAACCGCTCGCGGGGGACGCCAGCCTCGCCATCGTGGGCATGGGCAAGCTCGGTGGGCGCGAGCTGAACTACGTCTCCGACATCGACCTCGTGTTCGCCGTCGAGGGGGAGTGGCGGGCAGCCACCCAGCTCGCCGAGCGCCTCCTGCGCTTGCTGGGGGAGCCCACCCCCGACGGGCGCGTCTACGAGGTCGACACGAACCTGCGGCCGGAGGGCCGGGACGGCCCGCTCGTCCGCACGCTCGAGTCCTATGCGTCGTACTACGAGCGCTGGGCGAAGACCTGGGAGTTCCAGGCGTTGCTCAAGGCCCGTCCCCTTGCGGGCTCGGGCGAGCTCGGTGCGCGCTTCGCCGCGCTCGCCGAGCGCTTCGTGTGGCCGAACCGCCTCGACGCCGGGCAGGTCGGGCAGATCCAGGACATGAAGGCGGCAGTCGAGCACTCCCGTCAGGTCCAGCGGGACGGCGCTCGGCAGATCAAGCTCGCGCCCGGCGGCCTGCGCGACATCGAGTTCGCGGTGCAGCTGCTGCAGCTCGTGCACGGCCGCCACGACCGCGCCCTGCGCAGCCCCAACACCCTGGAGGGGCTGCTCGCGCTCGCGGAGGGCGACTATGTGGACGACGGTGACGCGGAGCTGTTCCGCGACGCCTACCAGTTCCTGCGGACCGTGGAGCACCGGCTGCAGCTCGCCCGCCTGCGGCGCACGCACACCGTCCCCTCCGCGGATGCAGAGCGCTCCCGGCTGGCGCGCAGCGTCGGCTTCCGCGACGTGCAGGCCGCGAGCGCGCTCGAGCAGTTCGACCGGGAGTACGCCAGCGTCCAGGCCAACGTGCGCCGCCTCCACGAGAAGCTGTTCTACCGGCCGCTGCTCGAACGCTTCGCCGAGCTCGGCTCGGAGGAGCAGCTCGCGGGGCAAGACGGGGGGCTGGACGAGGACGCCGCGCGGGAGCGGCTCGCCGCCCTGGGGTTCGACCACCCCGACGGGGCGCTGCGCCACCTGCGCGCGCTGGCGAGCGGCCTCACACGGAAGGCGAGGCTGTTCCGCACGCTGCTGCCCGCGATCCTGCCGGTCCTCGCCGCCGCGCCGGATCCCGACACCGGCCTCAAGGCCTTTCGCTCGCTCGCGGACCGGCTTGGGGAGTCCCCCTCGTTCCTGCGCACGCTCCGCGACAACCCGCCGGTCGGTGAGCTGCTCGCCCGCGTACTCGGGGCGAGCCAGCTGGTGGGGGAGTGGCTGGAGCGTCAGCCCGAGGTGTTCAGCCAGCTGGCGGACCTCGAGGCGCTCGGCGAGTCGATGGCCCCTGCCGCCTACCGGCGGCTCGCGACCGGGCTGCTCAAGCGCAGCCGCGAGCCTGATGCCGCCGGGACCGCGCTGCGCCGGATGAAGCGCCGGGAGGTCGCGCGCATCGCGGTCCGCGACCTCGGCGGGCGTGCCGACGTGGTCACGGTCGGCCACGAGCTCACCGGCCTCGCCGAGGCCTGTCTGGAGGCGGCGCTGGAGATCGCCGTGCCCGCCGATCTGCGTATGGCGGTCATCGGCATGGGCAAGCTCGGCGGCCGGGAGCTGGGCTATGCGAGCGACCTCGACGTGCTGCTGGTGTTCGAGCCCGCAAGCGCGCACGAGCAGGCCTTGGGGGCGGCGGAACGGCTGATCACCACCCTGTCGGCGATCACCCCCGAGGGGCAGGCCTTCCACATCGACACGAACCTGCGTCCTGAGGGCAAGGACGGCCCGCTCGCACGCTCGCTCGACTCGTACCGCACGTACTACGAGCGCTGGGCGCAGACCTGGGAGCTCCAGGCCCTCACGCTGGCGCGCCCGGTGGCCGGCGACCCCGACCTCGGCGCGGCGTTCATCGAGCTTGCGCACGACCTCGTCTACCCCGAGCAGGTGCCGGCCCAGCGGCTCCACGATGTGCGGCGCATGAAGGCGCGGGTCGAACGGGAGCGGGCCGCGCACGGGCGCCGCGGGCAGGACACCCCCCGGCGGTTCTCCCCCCGCCGCCCGCGCGCGCCGGGCGAGCCGCGCGTCGCAGCCCCCCGGGTCGCCGTGAGCAGCGGCGACCGCGTCAACCTGAAGCTCGGCTTGGGAGGCCTCGCGGACGTGGAGTGGACGCTGCAGCTGCTGCAGCTGCGCCACGGCGGCAAGCTGGCGGGCCTCCGGGTGCCCGGGACGCTCGCCGTGCTCGAGGCGTGCGCCGCCGAGGGCCTGCTCGACGGTCAGGACGTGACCTGGCTGCGGGAGGGCTGGCTGCTGCTGTCGCGCGTGCGCAACGCGCTGTACCTCGCCGGCGAGCGCGACAGCTCCGTGCTGCCGGCGCGCCCGGCCGTGCAGGAGCACGTCGCCCGCATGCTCGGTTTCGACGGCCACGGCAGCCAGGCGTTCACCGAAGAGCTCACCCGGGTGATGCGCAGGGTGCGCAAGGCGCACGAGCGCTGCTTCTACGACGCCTGAGGACGACCGCAGCCGGGTGCCGGTGTCCGAGGTCGCCTGCTGCGTCGACGACATCCCGACGTTTCAGCCCGACGACCCGCTTGCGGACGTGCTCACAACGCACGCGCCCGCAGGGGTGTGGCGGGCCAGGAGCGTCAGCCGGAGCGGGCCTGCGGCGTGGGGCGAGCGGCTCCGGGGCCCCGCTGGCCGATCCAGCTGAACAGCAGCGCCGGAAGCTCGCCCGCAGTGATCTGGTGCGCTTCCAGGTTGCGCACGAACCTGGCCACCGCACCTGCAGCAGCGGGCGCGAGCTCGACTTCTTCGAGCACGTCCCAGTACAGGTACGGCAGCCACTCGTGCCCCTGCTCGCGGAAGCTCGTGTGGAAGGCGTCGAGGAGCCGGTCACCGGTGTGGAGGCGGTGCTCCTGCTCATGGTGCTGCCACCAGGCGGCCCACACCCGCTCGATCCCTGGCCCGGGCTCGTCCCCCAGACGGTCGCTCGATCCGCCAGCCCCGCAGGCTTGGAGGAGCCCCTGCAGCTGGTACAGCCACGCCGCGCACCGGCGGTCGAAGCGGTCGTAGGCGAAGTCGACGCACACCAGCTTGCCGCCGGGGCGCAGCCACCGGCTCATCCTGCTCACCACGCCCTCGAGGTCGGGGACGTGGTGCAGGGCACGGCTGGCCACCACCACGTCGAAGCGGCCGGGCGGAGCCTGCCACTCGGCGATGTCGGCGACCTCGTAGGCGAGCACCTCACGGCCGCGCAGCAGCGGGTCGGCCGCGAGGGCCCCGCGCGCGAGCTCGATCGACTCGGCGTCGGCATCGACGGCGGTGACGCGGCAGCCGTCACGAGCTAGCTCGAGGGCCATGTAGCCCATGCCGCATCCCAGGTCGAGGACCTGGCTCGGCGGGTTCACGTGGCGGCGGACCAGGCGGTACACGGCGCCGTACGTGAGCTCGACGAGGACCGGTTCCCGCCACAGGCTGCCGTGCAGCTCCGGCCAGCGGCGCAGCGCGCGCAGGTCGGGCAGGAATCCTGCAGGGAGCTCGCCCATGAGGCAGACGCTAGAGGTCCCGCCGTCGGGGTGCCAGGCGTCCCACCCGCCCGAGGGCGGGCCGGGGTTGCGCGTTTCGAACCGACCTCGCCCAGGGCGTGCTCGCCCGGCTGCGGGCCATCGGCACTGCTCGCGTAAGGGCGTTCGGCCCTGTCGTCAGCGCCTGTTGCGGAGGGAGCATCGGGCTTGTGTCGGCCCATCCCGCGCGGCCGACGGCGGTCGTGAGCGCGCAGGCGCTGGGGAGGTTGGGCGACACATCGTCTAGTGACCGTGACAGGAGTGATGCGCCCATGAAGTACGAGCCACCAGGCCGGACTGGCAGCATCGTCCACCTCGACCCGCGGTATGAGAACTTCATCGGTGGCAAGTGGCAGGCACCGACCTCAGGTGCGTACCGGACGAACCTGAGCCCTGCAACCACCCAGCCGATCTGTGAGGTCCCCGAATCCACCCCCGAGGACATCGAGATCGCCCTCGACGCGGCGCACGCCGCCAAGGGCGAGTGGGCCGAGACGTCCCCGGCCGAACGCGCTGCGCTGCTCCACGCCGTCGCCGATGCCATCGACGCCCACCGCGACATGCTGGCGGTGACCGAGAGCTGGGAGAACGGCAAACCCGTCCGTGAGACCCTGGCGGCCGACATCCCGCTGGCCGCGGACCACTTCCGCTACTTCGCCGCGGCGATCCGCGCGGAGGAGAGCACGATCACCGAGCTCGACAAGGACACGGTCGCCTACCACTTCCGGGAGCCTCTGGGCGTGGTCGGTCAGATCATCCCGTTCAACTTCCCCCTGCTGATGGCCGCGTGGAAGCTCGCTCCGGCGCTCGCGGCCGGCAACTGCACGGTGATCAAGCCCGCGACGCCGACACCCTGGTCGATCCTGAAGCTCATGGAGGTCATCGGCGACCTCCTGCCGCCCGGCACCGTGAACATCGTGAACGGCCCCGGCGGTGAGGTCGGCAAGGCGCTGGCCACCAACGAGCGCATCGCCAAGGTCGCGTTCACGGGCGAGACCGTCACCGGCAAGCTGATCATGCAGTACGCAGCGGAGAACCTGATCCCGGTGACCCTCGAGCTCGGCGGCAAGTCACCCAACATCTTCTTCGCAGACGTCATGGCCGCCGACGACGACTTCCTGGACAAGGCCGTCGAGGGCCTGGTGCTGTACGCGTTCAACAAGGGCGAGGTCTGCACCTGCCCGTCGCGGGCGCTGATCCACGAGAGCATCTACGACGAGTTCATGGCCCGCGCGCTGGACCGGATCCACGCGATCCGCCAGGGCGACCCGCTCGACACCGAGACCATGATCGGCCCTCAGGTGTCCGCCCAGCAGATGGACAAGATCCTGTCCTACGTGGAGATCGGGGTGAAGGAAGGCGCCGAGCTGCTGACCGGTGGCAAGCGCGCATTCGTCGGCGGCGACTTCGACGACGGCTACTTCATCGAGCCCACGGTCTTCAAGGGCCACAACAAGATGCGGATCTTCCAGGAGGAGATCTTCGGCCCGGTGCTGGCCGTCACCACCTTCGCCGACGAAGCCGAAGCGCTGGAGATCGCCAACGACACCCTCTACGGCCTTGGTGCCGGGGTGTGGACGCGCGACACCGCCAGGTCGTTCCGCATGGGCCGTGCCATCCAGGCCGGACGCGTGTGGATCAACTGCTACCACCAGTACCCCGCAGGGGCGGCGTTCGGTGGCTACAAGATGTCCGGCATCGGCCGCGAGACGCACAAGATGATGCTCGAGCACTACAGCCAGACGAAGAACCTCCTGGTCAGCTACAGCGACAAGGCCCTCGGGTTCTTCTAGGCCATGAGCCGAGCGGTTAGCGCCTCGCTACCCGAGCGCTGAGGTCCGAGGGCGCGCCGCCCAGCGGACTCACCGCCACCCACGCGGCGCGGAGGGGCCAGTGCGGCCCTCCGCGCCGCTACTCGTCCGCGGCGCGGGGGCGGGCGGACTCGCGGGCTGGCGCCGGCGTGGCGGGGGGTTGGGCGCCCCGGCTCGGCGGGGGGTTGGGAGCGCCGGCGTGCGCACGGCGTCAAGCTGTGCTCCCAACCCCCCGGGGGGGTGCGACGCCGGGCGAGGTCACGAAAGGTTGCCGGCGCCCTGTAGCCCCTTGCCCGGTCAGCCGGCGCTCAGGAGGTCGGTGACCAGCTGGGCTGTCCGCGTCAGGTGCCGGTCGCCGAGGAAACCGTCGGCGACGCGGGCTTGCGCACCCTCGCCGAGGCGGCGGGCCTGCTCGGGCGCGGCGAGGAGGCTCCCAAGCGCACTGGCGAAGGCCTCTGAGTCGCTGGGGTCGTCGATGAGCAACCCGCTCTCGCTGTGGCGGATCTGGTCCTGGATGCCGCCGACGCGGCTGGCGACCAGCGGGCGGGCTTTCCACATCCCCTCGGTCACGGTCAGGCCGAACCCCTCGGCGAGGCTCTTCTGCACCAGGATCGTGGCATGGCGCTGGATGGCGTTGACCATCGCGGCGTTCTCGTCCAGGTCGTGCATGGGCAGGCTGACCAGGTGCACCCGGCGGCGCGCCGCCACGGGCAGGCGCTGCCACACGGCCACGCACTCGGCGAGCACTTGCTGGCCCTCGGGGTCGTCGCTGACCCCGGCGACGCTTGGGCCGACCAGCGCCAGGTGCGCCTCGCCCAGGCGCGCGCGGTGGTCAGCGAAGGCCCTGAGCACCCCCACCATGTCTTTGAGGCGGTCCCAACGGGAGACCTGCACGATCCAGGGCACGTCGGCAGGCGGCGGCCCTTCGCGGATGATGTCGGCCCGCCGGCGCAGCGTGGCCAGGCGCCCGTCGGCGCGGCGGAACCTGGCCGGCTCAGCGTGGCCGTTGCGCGCGAGCAGGCCGCTGTGGGCCAGCACGGCGTGCACGTCGTCAGGGGCCAGAGGCGCGTTCTTGGGCGCGAAGGGGTCGATCGACGGCGGCACGATGCGCGTGGGCGCGCCGTTGACCACGGCGGGCACGTGGGCCTGGCGGGAGAACACGAACGCGGCGACGTCGTCGAGGTAGCCGCGCAGGAAGGACCAGCCCTCCTCGGCGAGGCCGTTGGGGGCGTCGGCGCCGATGTGGCAGCGCCACACCGTGCGCGCGCCGCGGGCGGCCAGCCCAGCCGCCAGTCCGGCCGTCTGGGGGTCATGCAGCACCACGACGTCGCCGGGTCGCACCCGAGCCAGCAGCGGCTCCGCGTTGCTGCGGGTCACGCGCTGGTAGTGGGTGTGCGCGGCGCGATCCAGCGGCAGCGCGTCGCCGCCGCTGCCGTGCAGGCGGTTGTGCAGGCGCTTGGTGATCGTGAAGAACTCCGCGTCCCCGCCGACCACCACCCAGCGCACGTCGATGCCCGCCGCGCGTTCGTAGGCCAGCAGCACGTGCAGCATCTCAGCCACACCGCCGCCTGAGGCCGTGGAGTTGACGTGCCAGATCGTGCGGCCGTCGAGGGCGTGGCGGAGCGCATCGAGGTGGGCGTGCAGCAGGTCCACCCGCCCGGAGCCGATGATCGGGGCAAAGCGGTCCACCGCCGTCGCTCCCAGCGCCACCTCAGCTACCTGCATGCGCCCACCTCCCGCTTGTTGAACCGCACCAGCAGGCCGTGCCGTGGCGGCGTGATGCCCACCCTGCGAGGATCCGCCCGGTCCCTCGGCTGCCTGACGACCACCTACGGCGAGCCACGCGTGCTCTGCCCGCGTGCGTGGCCCACCGCGCCAATAGAACCACAAGGTGTGATCGCGGGCAACCACTTTGGTTGCAGGCGCCGGGCCCCCGGATCCGCTCCGGCGGGGTGGGCCGCTGGCCGGTGGAGTGGCTGTGCGGGTCTATGGCCCCCCGGATCCGCTCCAGCGCGGTGGGGCGCTGGCGCGGAGCGACCGTGGGGCTTTGGCCCCGAGCTCAGGTGGAGGTGGCCGCTGCGGTGAGGACGTCGGCGGCGTGGTCGAGCTCCTCCGCGGTGTGCGCCGCCGACACCTGGGTGCGGATCCTGGCCTTGCCGCGCGGCACGACGGGGTAGCTGAAAGCGATCGCGTACACCCCGCCCTCGAGCGCCCGCTCGGCGATGGTGGTCGCCCGAGCGGCGTCGCCGACCATGATCGGCGCGATCGGATGCTCGCCGGGCAGCACATCGAGCCCGCCAGCCTCGAGACGGCTGCGGAACCGCGCCGCGTTGTCCCACAGCCGCTGGCGCAGCTCGGGGGTGCGCTCGACGATGTCGATCGCGACCAGCGACGCCGCAACGATCGGGGGCGCCACCGAGTTGGAGAACAGGTAGGGGCGCGAACGTTGCCGCAGCAGGTCCACCACCTCGCGCCGGCCGGTCACGTAGCCGCCGCTGGCGCCCCCGAGGGCCTTGCCCAGCGTGCCGGTCATCAGGTCCACGCGGTCGGAGACCCCGAAGCGCTCGGGGGTTCCCCGACCGTGCGCGCCGACGAAGCCGGTGGCGTGCGAGTCGTCCACGACCACGAGCGCGTCGTGGCGCTCCGCCAGCTCGCAGATGCCGTCCAAGGGGGCGAAGTAGCCGTCCATCGAGAACACCCCGTCGGTGACGATCAGCCGGCGGCGGGCTGAGGCGGCTTCCTCGAGGCAGCGGCGCAGGTCGCCGAGGTCCCCGTTGGCGTAGCGGAAGCGCTGCGCCTTGCACAGCCGGATCCCGTCGATGATCGATGCGTGGTTGAGCGCGTCGGAGATGACCGCGTCGTCGGGGCCGAGCAGCGCCTCGAACAGCCCGGTGTTCGCGTCGAAGCACGAGCTGTGCAGGATCGTGGCCTCGGTGCCGAGGAACGCGCTGAGGCGCTCCTCCAGCCCGGTGTGGATCTCCTGGGTGCCGCAGATGAAGCGCACCGAGGCCATACCGAAGCCCCAGCGGTCCAGGGCCTGCTGGGCCGCCTGCACGAGCCGGGGGTCGTCGGCAAGCCCGAGGTAGTTGTTGGCGCACAGGTTGATCAGCGGCTGCCCCTGGACCTCCACGGTGCTCCGTTGGGGCGAGCTCAGCTCGCGCTCGGCCTTGTACGTGCCCTCCTCGCGCAGCGCGTCGAGCTCGTCACGCAGTGCGGTCCGCAGGTGGTTGTCCACGGGGCGCCTCCTGGCTGGTGATCGTTGGTCCTACGGGTCGGTCCAGTTCAGCAGCACCTTGCCGGCCCGGCCGCTGTCGGCCACGGCGAAGGCCTCCGCGAACCCGGTGTAGGGGAAGCGGTGGGTGATCACCGGTGACACGTCGAGGCCGGACTGGAGCATCACGGTCATGGCGTACCAGGTCTCGTACATCTCGCGGCCGAAGATCCCCCGCAGCGTGAGCATGTTGAACACCACCGTGGTCCAGTCGATCGCCATCTCCTCGGTGG
>SKPY01000160.1 GCA_007119305.1 Nitriliruptorales bacterium | reverse complement strand
TGTGCTTCCGTACAGGCCGTCGGTGCCGCTGCTGTGCGAGAGTCAGCCGGCGCTGACCCGCCGCTGTGGGGCCGCAGGCCTTGACGCGTGCGGTGACGCCCTGACAGCTGTCCCCGGAGCTGCCAAAGGAGTCCCGTTGCCTCGCCAGCAGCGTCGTGCCGTCACGCCGTCCACCGCGACCCTCGCCGTGCTCGCCCTCGTCGCAGTGCTCGTCCCCGCGTCCCCCGCCCACGCCCAGGACTCAGCGGCCGCCATCGAGTCCGAGCTCGCGTACCGGTTGAACGCCGAACGCACCGCCCGTGGCCTGCGGCCGCTGCGCATCGACGTGCGACTGGTCGACAGCGCACGCTCGTGGAGCCAGCACATGCGCCGGGACGGCCGCCTGTCCCACGATCCCAACCTCGCGCGGACCGTGCCCTCGGGGGTGACCGCGATCGCGGAGAACGTGGGCCGCACACAGGCCACCACGGACGTGGCCCGGCGGCTGCACAACCTGTTCATGTCGTCCGCCCCACACCGCAGCAACATCCTGAGCAGTCGCTACCGGGAGCTCGGGATCGGCGTCGTCACCGGCGGGGGCTGGACGTACACGACGCAGCGGCTGACCGCGGGCGCACCGGCGCGTGTCGCGGCCGCGGTCACGCCCACGGCCCGCCTCGCCGAGCGGCTCTTCGACGGCGGGCGGGCGAGCCATGCCGTGATCGCCCGCGACAGCGTCTACGCCGACGCCCTGGCTGCTGGCCCCCTCGCCGGCGACGAGGGTCCGGTCCTGCTCACCCCCACCGGGCCGGTCGTGCATCCACGCGTGCGCCTCGCCCTCGAACGCACGCTGCCGAGGGGACGCACGATCTGGATCGTCGGCGGTAGCGCCGCCGTGCCGGGCTCGGTACAGCGGGAGCTCACCGACGCAGGCTGGCGGGTGGAACGTGTCGGGGGTGGCAACCGCATCGACACCGCCGCACGGGTCTCCCGCCGGGTCGCGAGTCGCAGTGGGCGCGACGAGATGCTCGTGGCGACCGCCGCCACGTGGCCGGACGCCGCGGCCGGCGGTGCGTACGGCGCCCACCGCGGCGCGCCGATCGTGCTCGGCCTGCGGGACCGCGTGCCCGCCGAGACCGCAGCGGTCCTGTCCGACCTGGGCCCCACCCGCGTGGCGGCCCTGGGGGGCAGCAGGGTCCTGGGCGACCGCGTGGTCGAGACGCTGAACGCCGAGCGCATCGCGGGCGCTACCCGTGAAGCGACGGCCTCGGCGCTCGCCGAGCGTCTGTGGGGCTACGCAGACGCCACCCCGCGCACATGGATCGCCGTGCCGGGCTTCGGCGCAGACGCCTGGACCTGGGCGCTGAGCGCGGCGCCGCTCGCCGCCCGCCACAACGCTCCCGTGCTGCTGGTCGGCGACACGGTCGCTCCCGACCTGCGCGACTACCTCGCGGGCCTGGGCTACGGCGGGGACAGCCGTGCGCAGCTGGTCACCCACGGTCCGGTGCCGACCGCTGCCCGGGACGAGCTCAACCGCCTGCTCGGCAACTGACACGTGCATGCGATCCAAGCGCCAGCGCCGCGGTCGCATGCTCCGTCCATCCGGTGGTGGCGGTCGCCCCAGCGACCGCCATGGAGGTGCTGACAGGCAGCTCCGCCCACCAGGCCCGCAACCTCAGCCGAGGGCGTCGACCACGCCCGGCGCGAGGCCCTCGTGGCCGCGCATGTAGTCCTTGCGCTCCGCCTTGAGGGTCTGGACCACGCGCCGGTACTCGTCACCCCGGCCCTGGCGCTCGTAGAGCCTGCGCGGCTGCAGCAGCTCGGGATCGTCGAGGTCCGGCACCTCGGTCGCCACGAGATAGCCGAACTCCGGATCGCTCTCCCAGGTGATGGTGTCCTCCGCGATCGCCTTCACGATGGTCGAGGAATGGGGGATCTTGACCTTCTTGGAGCCTGCGACGTCCTCGGTGCCCCCCACACGGCCGGTGTTCAGCACGTACACACCGAAGTCGTAGTCCATGGAGCGGATGAGGTCTCCGAGGCGGTTGCCCTGCAGGTACTCCTCGCGCATGAAGAACGGGTTGGTTCCGGGCACGCGCAGGTTCTTGCCGGCCTCGTCCTTGCCGCCTGCAGAGGTGCCCTTCGTCTCGCCCAGCATGAAGTAGGCGACCGCCTGCTCGACCGACGTCATCTTCGCGACCGCCGGTGCGATGTTCTCGTTGCGGTTCAGGATCAGCAGGAAGCTGGCCTTGCCGAGCTTGCGCGGGTCGTAGTGCTCGATCTCGGACAGTGAGAACGTGCCGCGCCCGTTGGCGGTGTAGGAGTCGTCGAAGTAGTCGACCTTGCCGTTCTCGTCCACGCTGACGTTCTCGAGCCACGCCGTCGGCTTCGCCAGCGCGCCATAGATCGTCGGCTCGTACTTCGGGTCGAGGCCGTAGGTCTTCGCGAAGCAGCCGTTCTCCGTCGAGTACACCCCGCCGCCCTCGACGAGGGCGACGATGTCGTCCTGCACCGGCAGGGAGCTGTTCTGCCGGGTGAACGTCGTGGTGGTCTTGCCCGTGCCCGACAGGCCGATGATGAGGCAGACCTTGTCGCCCTCGTCCGTCGGGATCACCTTCGCGCCGGCGTGCATGGCGAGCGAGCCCTGCTGGAACGCCCACTCCATCCACATCCGCAGGCCGCCCATCTTCGACTCGCCGAAGTAGTCGATGTTGAACACGCGCGTGACCCAGTTGTCCAGATCGATGGTCACGAGCTTGTCGTCGGGGTAGCCGTCTGCGGGGCAGTTGGGCGTGTAGATGACGGTGAGCGCGTCCTCCTCACGCCAGTCCGCGTCCTTCGGGTAGTACAGCTGCTGCTGCATCGCGGGGATGTTGGAGTTGGCGCGCTCGATGTACACACGAGCGGGCCGCTTGAGCGGCGAGTTCTCCGGGCCGATGTAGCCTTCGACGAGCGCCATGTCGCGCTCGGCGATCCACGCCTCCTGGCGCGCCGCCACATGCGCGTACTCGTCTCGTCCCATGGTTGCCTTGGGGGTCGACGTGGGATCGTCGGACACCACGAACGTCGAGCCCGCAGAGCGCGCGGTCACGCGCGCCTTGATGTTGTAGTTGCCGAACTCGGTGAGCTGGGCGTTCGGCATCTCGGTCACCCATGCACGCAGCTCGTCCTGCGTGGGGTTGGTCGCCACGGACTTGGCCTGAGGCAGTTCGATCGCCACTGTGCGCTCCTTGTCGTGCCACGCCGGTAGACCCCCCGACCTCGTCGCCAGGCAACCGCGCGGACCGGTGCAGGGTGATCCTACCGACCTGCCCTGAGGCGGGCGAACCGCCGCACCGCCAGGTGGGTCAGCAGCAGGCTCAGCCGTCGTCGCTGATCTCCAGGACGACTTTCAGGGCTTCGCGCCGCTCGAAGAGGTCGTAGCCTTCCACCGCGTCGTCGAGCGGCATCCGGTGCGTGATGATGTCCGTCGGCTCGACGGCGCCACGCTCGACGAGCTCGAGCGCGTCGCGCCAGTACACGGCCACGGGACACAGCCCGCCGAAACGGATCGTGAGGCGCCGCATGAAGGTGTCCACGAGCGGCAGCGCGACCTCAGGATCGGTGTAGAGGCCGACCACGGCGATTGTGCCGCCCGCGCGGACGAGGTCCAGCGTCTGCACGAGCGCCTTCGGTGCCCCACCGACGGTGTCGAGCACCACGTCCGCGCCGCTGCCGAGCAGGCGCTCGATCGCGACGCCGGGGTTGGAGCGGGTCACGTCGATGCAGTCAGCACCCAGGGTCGCAGCCTTCTCGAGCCGCGGCGCGTCGAGGTCGACGGCGACGAGGCGTGCCGCGCCGAGCGCACGGGCGACCTGCAACGCGAGCAGCCCCACCGGGCCCGCGCCCTGGACCGCGACGGTCGACCCCGAGGTCACACCGCCGAGCCGGTTCGCGTAGTAGGCCGTCGTCAGGATGTCGCCCACGAACAGGGCGCGCTCGTCCGCCAGCGCGTCGGGGATGCGCAGCAGCGCCACGTCGGCGTTCGGCACCCGCAGGCGCTCGGCCTGGGCGCCACCGAGGTCGCCCATGAACATGCCGGAACCCGGGGTCATCTGGTCCTCGCACGCGGCGTACTCCGTGCGTGCGCACGCCTCGCAGCTGCCGCAGGGGATGAGAAACGCGCCGACCACCCGGTCGCCGGGGCGCACGGCGAGCACTTCGTCACCCACCGCCTCGACGACGCCGGTGAACTCATGGCCCAGCGACGAGCCCGGCATCACACCGGGTGTGCGGCCGTGGATGACGTGGAGATCCGACCCGCAGATGGCTGCGCGGCGGACCCGCACGAGCGCGTCATGCGCATCCTGCAGCTCCGGCTCCTCGACCTCACTGAGCGCGACGCTGGCCATGTCCTCGCCGAGGACGACGGCTTTCATGGCATTCCTTTCATGTGGGTCACGGTGTCTCCGTGCGGTCGTAGGTCCAGCGGCTGCCGTCCCAGACGTACACGTCGGAGGACCACGCGACGGTGGGCAACGGTGCATCGTCGCACGTCGCCACGATCTCACCATCGCGCGCTTCGGCGCCGATGATGCCGTAGGTGTGCGAGCCGTCCCAGCAGCCACCATCGGCCTCGTGGCGCACGAACTCCTCACCGTCGTAGCCCCAGATCGACAGGCTCTCGCCATCCTGCCCGACCGCCTGGACGGTGACGATCTCGCGCACCCCGTCACCGCTGACGTCGCGCACGGTGAAGCGGACGATCTCTTCGGCCGGGCCGCCCGCGTCGGTGAACACCACCTCGTAAGCGAGGCCGGTCCACCTGGCGACGTCGACCCGGGTGGTGTCGGTGGCGAGCGACGCGAACACGATCTCCGCCCACCCGTCACCGGTCACATCCACCGACACGAACTCCACGTCCTCGGCCCCCGGCGGCTCGAACGCCGCCGCGAACGACGCCGCATCAGCATCGGTCGGCTCGCGCTCCTGCGGAGTGGGGGTCGGCGTGGGGGTCGGGGTGGGCGCAGGCGTGGGCGTCGGGGTGGGCGTCTCCTCGGGTGTCGGCGTGGGGGTGACGGGGGTGCCGACCACGTCCGGCGGCGGCTCCTCGTCCTCGACCCCGCCGAGGAACATGATGCCCGCCACGATGAGCAAGAAGACCAGCACGCCGGCGAGCACACCGACCAGCACCCCTACCGCGCCGGGACGGCGCTCGCTGTCCGCCTCGTCGCGCGCCCGCGGGTCGTGGGCTTCAGACACGGAACACCTCCTGCTCGCCGTCGTCGTGCACGGTGACCACGCCGTCGGCGACGAGCTTGTCGAGGTGGGCTCGGACGCTGCGCTCGGCCGCGGGGTGGAGCACAGGGTCCACGTCAGCGTAGACGCCTGCGACGATCTGCTGCGGGGTCCCCGCCCCCTGCTCCAGCGCTGCGAGGACCTGCCGCTCCCGCTCCCGACGATGCGCGAGGTAGCTCGCCACGGTGCCGGCCGGGTCGTCCAGCACGGGTCCGTGACCGGGGTAGAGCACCGCGGCCTCCAGCTCCGCAAGGCGCTCCAGGGACGCGAGGTACGCGCGCATGTCCCCGTCAGGCCACGCGACGACGGTGGTGCCGCGTCCCAGCACGTGGTCGCCCGTCAGGACCGCGTCCGTCTCCACCACCCGCAGGCAGAGGTGATCGCTCGCATGACCCGGCGTGTGCACGGCCTCCACGGTCACACCGGCGCGCCGCAGACGCCCGCCGTCGGCGAGCGCGGTCGCCGCTCCGGGCACCAGGTGGGGGGTGAAGGCGAACAGCTCCGCGCCCCAGTCGTCCGCCCACCCTGCGGCCTCCGCGTGGTCGGCGTGGTGGTGGGTGAGCACCACCGCGGCCACCTCCGCATCCGCCTCGGCGAGCACCGCGTCGACCTGCGCGCGGTGGGCGAGCAGATCCGGCCCGGGGTCGACGACGAGCACCGCCCCCGCACGCGGCGCGCCGAGCAGGTAGGTGTTCGTGCCCTCGAGCGTGAGCGGCGAGGGGTTGGGGGCGACCACGACGCGGGTGAGCTCGTCGAGCTGGGGCACCATCACCGGGCCTCCGTAAGATCGCCGCCCGGCCCGTAGCGCTCGTGCGGGTAGTCGGGGTCGTCCGGGTGCAGCACCCGCCAGCCACCGGGATGGACGTCGATGTGCGGCTGCACGCCGCGGATCTCGCGCTGCGTCCGCGCGTGCGCGAGCACCGCGTCGACGGACGCGAAGGTGGCCAGCGTCCGCAGCGTCTGCTCGGTGGGGTGCCAGATCTCGAGCTCGCCGCGCTCCATCCCGGCGAGCGCCTCCGCCGGGGACAGCCAGGCCTGCGCGGTGGTCTCCACCTGGTCGTGCTCCACCTGCTGAGCCGCCGGGGCCCGCGCGACGAAGAAGCACGCGTCAAAGCGCTTGGGCGCCTGCGCCGGGGTGATCCAGCGCGCCAGGTACGCCAGCGCCGACAGGTCGAGGACGAGGTCTTCCTGCGCCAACCAGTGCACCCACCGGCCCCGCTGTCCGCGGTCGGCCAGCAGCGCGCGCCCGGCCGCGAGCTGCTCCGGTGAGAGCTCCGCGGCCTGCCCGTCAGCGCGGCGTGCGAACAGCACCCCAGCCTCCTCGAACGTCTCGCGCACGCAGGCCACGTGGTAGCCGAGCACGAGGTCTGCGGGCTCTGCGAAGCGCACGGCGAGCGCGTCCGGGTCGATTCCCGCCCAGCGTTGCGGGTCAAGCGTGCGGTCAGCGGCGTCCACCGCCCCGCCGGGGAACACCCACGCGTCGCCCGCGAACTCGATGGCGACATGCCGGCGCAGCATGAGCACCTGCGGACCTGCCGGGCTGTCCCGCAGCAGGACGAGCGTGGCCGCATCGCGCGGCGGGGGCGGGGCATCGACCATCGCCCCGCACTCTAGCGGGCACGGCCAACCGCCCCCGCATTGTCGTCTACTCATAGTGATGAAACAGTTGCAGAAGGTGTGGTGACCGTGCGTCGCACAAGAATCACCCCTGGATGGGGGTTGGGGGCTCCCCCCGCGGGCACGCCTGTCCATGACGGGACAGCCGACATGGAGAGGTCCGATGCAGACGGCGCAGACGGTTCGCCTCACCCACCACAGGCCGTTCGCCCTCGAGCCGCATGTGCGCAGCGCCCTGCTCGCCGCTGCCGCGCTGCTGACGATCCTCGACGGCGTCGCCACCTACATCTGGCTCGGCCTGGGCCACGCGGAGGCCAACCCCCTGCTCGTCGCGCTCATCCACGCGGTCGGCGCCGGCCCGGCCATGGCGCTTCGGATCGCGGTCGGCCTCGGTCTGCTCGCCGCGCTCGGTGGCCTGTCGGAGCGCGCCCGCCTCGCGCCCTACGCCCTCGTCATCGTGACGGGGATCCTGCTGGGCGTCGGCCTCTGGCACGGGTACGGGGTCGTGCTCACGATCACCTAGCGTCACCGCCCCGAGCGCCGGCGCCCGCACGCCCCGCCTCGCGGGCTGCGCAACGGTTCCCGTAGGATCGGTGCGCATGGACTTCACGGTGCCAGAGGAGCTGGCCAGCCTGCGCGCGTCGTTCGGCGCCTTCCTCGAGCGCGAGGTGCGACCGCTCGAGGACGAGTTCGCCGCGGACTTCGCCCGCGGTGTGACCCCGCCCGGGCTGGCGGAGGCCGGCGCGAGCCTCACGCGCACCTCCTGCGCGCACGGCTTCTACGCCGCCCACATGCCCGAGTCCGTCGGCGGGTGGGGGCTGTCCAACCTCGGGATGACCCTGCTCGTCGAGGATGCCGCGCGCAGCGGCCTGCGTCTGGCGGCGTACGCGCTCGGGCCCCCCAACCCCGCCGCGCCGACCCCGCTGCTGCTCGACCTGCCCGAGCACCTGCACGAGTCCTACATCGCACCGCTCATGGCCGGCGAGCAGACGATGTGCTTCGCGCTCAGCGAGCCGGAGGCCGGCAGCGACGCCCAGGCGCTCCGCACCCGCGCGGTGCGCGACGGCGACGACTGGCTGCTGCAAGGCACGAAGCACTACATCACCAACGGCGACCGCGCCGACTTCGCGGTGGTGTTCGCCGTCACCGATCCGGACAAGCGCGCGCACGGGGGCATCACCGCCTTCGTCGTCCCCCGGGAGCAGTACACGACCGGCAAGACCCAGCACACGCTGGCCGACAGCCACCCGGTCGAGCTCGTGCTCGATGGCGCGCGCATCCCCGCAGATCACGTGGTCGGCGAGGTCGGCTTCGGGTTCTACGCCGCGATGGGCTTTTTGAACGCCGGCCGGGCGTTCATCGGCGCCCAGTGTCTCGGCATGGCGCAGTGGTGCCTCGACCAGGCCGTCGCGCACGCGCAAGCCCGCACGGCCTTCGGCAAGCCGATCGGAAAGTTCCAGGGCGTGTCGTTCCCGCTCGCCGAGAGCAAGGCCGAGATCGAGGCGATGCGCTGGCTGACCTACCACCTCGCCTGGCAGGTCGACGAGGGGCGGGAGCCGCCGGTGCTCGACTCGAGCATCGTGAAGTACTTCAACACCGAGCGGGCCTACCGGATCGCCGACCGCTGTCTGCAGGTCTTCGGCGGCCAGGGGCTGCTGAAGGAGGGCCCCATCGAGGCCGTGCTGCGTCACCTGCGCATGCTGCGCATCGTCGAGGGCGCCAGCGAGATCCAGAAGCTCGTCATCGCGCGCTCTCTGGGCCTATAGGTCCCCTACGATCAGGCCACCGTGCTCTGCCACGGCGTGACGTTCGCCCCTCGCGTGCAGGAGGGTGACGCGCGAGGCTGTGCCAGACACCCCACGAGGAAGGACGCATACATGGATTTCCGCAAGCTCGCCTCTATCGGCTCGATCGTGCTCGGCGTGCTGCTCGTGATCGGCGGCATCGCCACCTGGATCATGGTCAGCACGACGCTCGCTGACCAGCGGATCACGACACCGGATGACGCGGTCTGCCTGGCCGACCGCGACGTGCGCGGCCCGTTCACCGCGTACTGCCAGGCGATGACCATCGACCGCAACGTGCTCGAGACCACCGAGGGTTTGCGCTACGCCGAGCTGGACCGCGAGGACCCGCTGCGCAACGTGGCCCAGAGCGCGTCGTTCCTGCAGGCGTCGCTGTTCACCTCGGTGCTGTCGTTCGGCGTCGCCGCGATGGCGATCGGCATGGGCCTGCTGTTCGTGCTCATCGGTCTCGGCATCCGCGACGTGCGCCAGCAGGTGAACGAGCTCGCGCCGCCCGGTGCTGCCGGTCGCGACATGCCGCGCAGCACGACCGCGCCGTAGCAGACGGGGGCGCTGCCGCGGTTGCCGGTCCCGGCAACCGCGGTGGCGGGGCCACGGCAGCCGCTACCAGGCGGCTGCCGCGAAGCCCGTGCCGAGCACCTCGCGGTCCCCGTCGGGCCGCTGCCACACGACGGTGCCGTCCGCGAGCGTGATGAGGAGGAAGCCTCCCCGGGCGTCGTGAGCATGGCTCGTCACCCCCTCCGGGTAGGCACGCCGCGCCACGACGCCGCCGGCGTCGGGATCGATCACCACCCCGGCAGACGACGCCGGCGGGGCGTCGGCGTCAGGCGCCCAGTGCTGCTGCACGACGTGCAGGCGCCCGTCCGCGTCGAAGGTCGGCAGCGTGTAGCCGGCGCCGGCCGTGCCCGGGACGGGCTCGGCGTCCGCCACGGACGCGGCGCGGCCGAGGTCGAGCCGCATGAGCGTGCCGGGCTCGTCGAACGCGTCGAAGCGCTCGAACACGAGCGCGCTGCCGTCGGGCGACCAGGCCGGCTGGCGCAGAGCGG
>SKPY01000177.1 GCA_007119305.1 Nitriliruptorales bacterium | reverse complement strand
TGTGGTGCCCCCGACGGGATTCGAACCCGCGCCGCCGGCTTGAAAGGCCGGTATCCTAGGCCAGCTAGATGACGGGGGCGCACCCTGCCGGCTGGGCAGGGACGAACGCAGGGTAGCCCGGGGTCGCCGGCGCCGCACACCACCTGCCGCTCACGGCTTGCGTGGCCTGGCAGCGGGTTCGGAGCCTGAGCGACGAGCCGCGACGCCCGCGCCGGCAAACGCCACCAGCGCCAACCCGAGCGCGAGCCAACCGACGCCGTCGCCGATGCGCGTCGCCAGCGTACGGCCCTCGACGAGCGGGACCACCGCACGGACGACGGCCTGCTCGAACAGGCCGGTTTCCTGGGACACCGTGCCGTCGGGAGCCACGAGTCCGGACTTGCCGGTCAGCGCGCTGTGCACCACCCATCGGCCGGTCTCGACCGCGCGCAGCGAGCTGAACGCCAGGTGCTGGTCGCTCATCGCGCTGCGCCCGAAGCTCGAGTTGTTCGTCGCGACGACGAGCAGGTTGGCGCCCTCTGCGACCTGGCTGTGCACGAGCCGCGGGAAGATCGACTCGAAGCAGATCACCGCGCCGATGCGCACCCCGTCCACGCCTGCGTCGAGGACACCGGTCTCCGTCCCCGCGAACGCATCGGTCGGGCGCATGCGCTGGATCGGCGGATACCAGCCGATGAGCGGGCGCAGCGGGATGTACTCGGCGAAGGGGACCGGCTGGCGCTTCACGTACTCGTCGCGGGGCGTGACCGGATCGCCGTCGAACACCGCCATGGTGTTCTTCCACGTGTCGTCGGTCGGTCCGTCGGTGATGACGCCGGCCACGAGCGGTGCCCCGTCGACCGCGTCGAGGGCTGCCTCGATCATGTCGGCGAGCTCGGGGATGCGGGCTGGCTCGCTGTCGACCGCGTTCTCGGGCCACACCACCAGCTCCGGCGGGCCGGCGGTGGAAGCGGCCAGCTGCTCGGTCAGCTCACGGTGGCCTTCCGCCATCACCAGCGCCCGGGGCACGGTCCGCCCGGTGCTGCCTTCGACGTCGAAGCCCTGCACCGCCCCGACGTCCACCGTCTCCCCGGACGGTTCGGGTGGCGGGACGACGGCCAACGACGCTGCGACGGCGAGCACACCACCTGCCGCGGCGACCGGCCTCAGCACGGCCCCGGCACGACGGTGGACAGCCGGCTGTGCGAGCCGGTGCAGCCCCTCCTCCAGCGCCGCCGCCACGCCTGCGAGCACGAGGCTCACCCCGAGCACCCCCAGGGACCGGGCCACCAACAGCAACGGACCGTCGTGCTGCGTGTAGCCGAGGATGCCCCAGGTGAAGCCGCCGTAGGGCACCGCCCCGCGCACCGCTTCCAACCCGACCCACCACAGGGCCGCCATCAGTGGCCAAGACGGGCGGCGGCCCCACCACGCCAGCCCGGCCACGTAGAGCGCGACGAATGCCGCCTGCGTCAGCACGAGCAGCGCGAACCCGAGGGTGTCGACTAGACGGACCCACTCGAGCAAGGGTGCGAAGAACACGCTGCCGGCCAGCAGCCCCCAGCCCAGCCCCGCGCGGACCGGGCGCGGCGCAGCGGCGGCATCGCGGGCCAGGGCAATCAGCGGGACGAGCGCGACGATGCCCGCGTAGGCCCAGTCCACGGGCGGATGGCCGAGCAGGAGTGTCCCGCCTGCCAGGAGCGCGAGCAGGCCGCGCCGCACGACCGCGCTGAGACCGAACGCACGCCGCTGCGGCGGCGCCGACGGCGCCGCGGTCTCGACTGTGTCTGCCACGCGCTGGATTGGCATCACCCTCACACGTGGATTCTGCCCCTCATGCGCAGTCGAGGCAGATCTGCTTCTTGGCGTCCGCGAGCTGGGCGCGGCGCTTCACGAGGAAGCAGCTGCGGCAGGTGAACTCCCCCTCCCCGATCGGCGTGTCCGCCTTCGACGACGGCCGGACGCGGCCCTCGCCCTCGCTCTCGTCTTCAACGTCGGTGCCGAGCAGCACCTCGAGGGATTCTTCGCTCTCCTCGTCGAGCTCGTCGTCGTCGAGCTCGTCCTCCTCGACGTCTTCGAGCGGTGTATCGGCCTCGTCGTCCTCGTCGTCGTCGTCGTCGACGGCCTCGCCCTCCTCGGTCTCGGTGTCTTCGTCATCGACGTCGAGCTCATCGACGTCGAGCTCGTCGACGTCGAGCTCGTCGACGTCGAGCTCGTCATCGTTGTCGAACTCGTCGGTGGCCACCGGTGTTCCTCTCGATCGTTCGCAGTAGGCGTGGCATGCCGGCCGGCTGTGACTCGAACCCCCGGCGTTATAGGTGCTTGGTCCGTTGCACGCAACGCGGCAGCTGAGCGCGGTGTTCCCCGCCACGGTACGCGAAGGCCCCGGGGCGCGAAGGCCCCGGGGCCCAGTGGCTGGACAGGCCGTTGGCTCCACCCGCCCACGGGACGGACCTCGGACCGAGCGTTCTCTACTGAGCCTGTCCGCTGCACCACGTACCGGACCGCGGCGCGGCATCACGCCGGGCTCG
>SKPY01000147.1 GCA_007119305.1 Nitriliruptorales bacterium | reverse complement strand
GTCGCGGAGGGGGCCGGGTCGGCGCGCAGCATGAGGAGCGCCACCGCGACGCCGACCGCGGTCATGGCGAGGCCGGC
Organism: Nitriliruptorales bacterium; assembly: GCA_007119305.1. Classification (GTDB taxonomy): domain Bacteria; phylum Actinomycetota; class Nitriliruptoria; order Euzebyales; family Egibacteraceae; genus SKPY01. The sequence continues at coordinate 9,718 of SKPY01000147.1, read as the reverse complement.
GGCCATGAACCATGTCCGGTAGGCCGACAGGATCGTGGCAGCGCCGGTGGCAGCGGCGAGGGGGGCGAGATCGGCGAGGTGATGCGCGCAGCAGGCCACCATGCCCACGGTCGAGCCGGTCGTGCCTGTCGCCCCGGCTGCGGCGGCGGTGCCGAGCGCCTGCCGGCGGCGCCGCAGCTCCACCACGAGCCCGACCTGGGCGCCGAAGCCGATGATGATCGGGCCGAGCAGGATCCAGTCCGCCCGCACCTGCTCGCCGAGGTGGGCGAGGGAGCCTGGCAGCCCACCGACAACCGCCGCGTAGACGGCAGCCATCCCCGCGGCCGCGAGCAGCCCGACGCGCACGCTGCGGCGGCTGGCGTCCGGCATTCTGGCACCTCCTCGCGGTTCGTCCGCTGCTCCGACCTGTCGCAAGCAGACTCGGCAGGCGCTGTGAAGACGCTGTGAAGATCCCGCGAGCGTCGGATGCGAAGTCAGGGCCGTGCGGGGATCTGCGGCAGCGGCAGGCGCACCATGAACACCGCCCCGCCGCCGGGCTGGTTGGCTGCGGTGACCGTGCCGCCATGGGCCTCCACGAGCTGGCGCACGACGGTCAGGCCGATCCCCGAGCCCCCGGGCGGGGCGTGGCGGCCGCGGAAGAACCGGTCGAAGACGTGCTCGAGCTCTTCAGCGGGGATGCCGGGCCCCGAGTCGGCCACCTCGATGACCGCCTCGGCACCGTCCCGGCCAGCACGCACGCGAACCGTGCCGCCACGCGGGGTGAGCCGGAGTGCGTTGGTCAGCAGGTTGCCGATCACCTGCCGGAGGCGGGCCCGATCGGCCTCCACCACCAGGTCGGTGTCGGCGTCTACCTGCACGCACAGGTCCGCCTCCGCGGCGGGACCGGCAAGCGTGGCGGCGGCCTCGCGCACAACCGCATCGACCGCGGTGGGCTCACGGACGAGGGTGAACCCGGCAGCGTCGGCCCGCGCGAGCGTGTCGAGGTCGTCGACGAGCCGGGCCAGGCGCAGCGTCTCCTCGCGCAGTGACGCGAACGCCTCCGGCGTCGCCCGGGCCAGGCCGTCCTCGAGCGCTTCGATCTCCCCCCGTAGGATCATCAGCGGGGTACGCAGCTCATGGGCCACGTCAGCGGCGAACCCGCGCCGCAGCCGGTCCTCGGTCTCGAGCTCGTCGGCCATGCGGTTGAACGCGGCGGCCATCTCGCCGAACTCATCTCCCCGCGCGATGGGGACACGCTGCGAACGGTTGCCTGCGGTCAACGCCCGCGCCGCGCGGGTCAGCTCGCGGGCAGGCGCGGTCGCCCGCCGAGCGACCAGCAGCCCAAGGCCGACCGCCAAGGCTCCGGCGAGCAGCCCAGCCAGCACCAGCAGCTCGTTCACCGAGCGGCGGAACTCCACATCCCGGGGCAGCAGCCCCGCCTGCGGCAGCCGGACCGTGACGAGCCCGACCGGCTGCCCGTCCACGGCGACCGGCAAGGACTGGTCCCGACCCAGCGGACCGGAGCCCATCATCTCCCGGTGCATCTCGGCGTGCGGGCCGCCGTCGCCCGCCCACACCGACCGGCCTTCCGTGTCGGTGACCTCCAGGGTCCCGCCGTCCATCAGCACGGCCTCGGCGGTCCGCTCCAGCGCGCCCGCATCCCAGCCGCCGGCCCGCTCGTAGCTCTCGGCCACGGCGCCCACGAGCTGCTCCTCGCGCTGCTGCTGCGTCGCCTCGAGATACCGGTCGAACCGGTCGGTGACCGCCACGTTGACCAGCAACGCCGTCAACCCGGCCGCGGCCAGCCCCGTCGCCGCAGCGGTCGTACATCGGGCCGAGCTGGTCGCTGGGCTCGCGGGTGGGGTCCGGCCAACACCTACAGCTTCATCTTCCGCGGCATCTCCCCGTCGACGAAGATGTGGTCGAGGATCTGAACGCCACCGCCAACCGGACGCCGAACGACCAGCGCACCCTTGGGCGTGCCTCAGGCGGCATCCTCACCCACCCCGAGCTTGTAGCCCACGCCGGTCACGGTCAGCACGTATCGGGGGGCACGCGGGTCGTCGCCGAGCTTGCGGCGCAGATTCTTGACGTGCGCGTCGATCGTGCGCTCGTACGCCTCGTGGTCATAGCCTTGCACCCGCGTCACCAGCTCGTAGCGGGAGAACACGCGGCCCGGCCGTGACGCCAACGCCGCCAGCAGGTCGAACTCGCTGCGGGTCAACGGCACCGGGTGCTCATCCACCCGCACGGTGCGTGCCTCGACGTCGAGCCGCAGCCGACCGCCGTCATAGCTCTGGCCCCCCTCCCGCGGGGAGCGCGTGCGGCGCAGGACCGCCTCCACCCGTGCCGCCAGCTCACGCGGCGAGAAGGGCTTCACGAGGTAGTCGTCCGCGCCCAGCTGCAGCCCCGCGACGCGCTCCTCCTCGCCCGCCTTGGCGGTCAGCATGATGATCGGCACGTCCGAGACGGCACGCAGGCTGCGCGCCACCTCCTCACCGGCGAGATCGGGCAGCATGAGGTCGAGCACCACCAGGTCGGGCTGCGCCCGCGCTGCTGCTGCAAGGGCCACCGCTCCGCAGTCGGCCAGCAGCACCGCATACCCCGCCCGCTCCAGATAGGGCCGCACGAGCTCGCGGATCTTGCGCTCGTCGTCCACGACCAGCACCGTCGCAAGCCCCACCGGCCCTCCTTCCAGCACGCGTCACCCGGCCGTGGCCCATCCATCGTCGTCGCGGCACACGGCGCAACGAAGGGACCATCGGCCCCCCGTGTTCGGGACCCTTCACGCACGCGTTGCGAGCGTCCTGCCGAGTCGCTGCCAGCGGCACCCCGCCGACCCACGCCGTGGCGCGCCGGTGCGCCGGGCCTGACCCCTGGCACCCGACCGGCCCTCCCGGGCCTGGTGTTCGGCGCTGAGCGCACACGGGAACACCTAAGGTTGCTCGGAGGAGCGCTACCCGTTCCGGATCTGGCGCCCGACCGCCTCGTGTGGGTGGGCGTGGAGGGCGACGACCACACAGTGCTGGGCTGGTCGCCCACACCGAGTCCGGCCTGCAGGCCGTCGGCCCCCCTGCCCAGGACGACTCGACGCCGGTTGTCGACCTCATGCTGCACCTGTGTCTTGCCGTGCTGGTCGCCGGCCTCCTGGGCGCTGTAGGCGCCGGCTCGAATGTGCGCGTCGGCCGGGTGCTCGTTCGCACCACCGGCCACGCCGAGCGGCCTTGGACGCTCCGACCCCCGCGTTGTGGGCCAGGAAGAAGCCGGGTGGACACCGGCCTCGTGCTTCGGGTGTAGAGGCACTTGCCGCATCGCCACGGCATCACGGGCTTCACCCTCACATCCCCCGAACAAGGAGGTCGGTTTCCCAATGCATCCCCTACGCCTGCTCGTCCTGCTCGCCGCCCTAGCACTGATCGCCACGGCCTGCGCTACCGCCCCGTCCACAACAGAGCACGAGGCGGCGGCCGAGGCCATGAACGACATGAACGGTATGGACATGGACGACCATCTCGACGGCGACGACCAGATGGACGACCACCACATGGACGGCCACACGCAAGATGACATGGACCAGCACACGGCCGGCGACCATGACCACGAGGACATCCTCTACCCGCCCCACGACGGGGCCGATGAGATCGTCGTCAAGGCAGTCGATCTCGGCTTCGAGCCCGATCGGCTGACGCTGTCCGCCGGCGAGGCGGTCAACCTGCGGCTCGTCAACGAAGGCCAGCTGTTCCACGACCTGACCCTCGACGACCCGGCGCTGCACGTCAACGTTGATCCCGGTGAGGAAGTCGTCACCGGCTTGGTGATCGACGAGCCGGGCACCTACGAGGCGGTCTGCACCGTCCCCGGCCACACCGAGGCCGGCATGGTGCTCGTACTCGAGGTCGACTGACCCTGGGGCGGGCCGGCGGCCGCCTACCCCGCCGCCGGCCCGCAGCCGCGATCAGGTGGACGGGCCCTCCAGGTCCTGGCGGGCCCGCAGGTACTCCTCACGGCCGATCTCGCCCCGCGCGTAGCGCAGATCCAGCGCCTCCCGCGCCGACCCGGCCGCTGAGGGCGGAGCGCTGCTGCGCTGCTCACGGTTGGAGCCCAGGTTGCGGGCCAGCCAGACCATCGCCAGGACCAGGAGCACGAGCAGCGCGACGCTGAACAGCACCCACAGCAGCATCACCAGCCAGCCCCAGCCGGTCATCATCCCGTCCCACGGCATGTGCTCCCACATCCCTTCCCTCATCGGCCGGTGGCGTCGCCCCTCGCCGGGCGCCGCCGCTTCCGGTGTCAGCGCGTCCAAGTGGTCGGCGAGCGCGGCGATCTGCCCGTCGCTGAGGCGGTCGCCGAACGCCGGCATCCCACCACGCCCGTCGCGGATCGTCGCCTCCACGCCGTCTGGGCCGAGGCGGTCGACCACCCCCCCGAGCGCAGGCGCAGTGCGCGTGCCCGCCCCCGAGGGCCCGTGGCAGACTGCGCAGTTGGCCCCGAACAGCTCCTGCCCGGTGCCGGCCCCCTGCACCGTGGCCGCCGGCGTTCCGGAGGCAGCCGACAGCTGCAACGCCAGGCTCACGATGCCAAGCAGCGCCAGCGCGCCCAGCCATCCGAGCCGCCGCCGTGCCCGTGGGGTGGTCATGTCCGCACTTCCGGTGTGCCTGGCTGGTTCCTGTCGCTCACTGCGGTGACCCTCGGGCCGTCAGGACCAGCCTCGACCTCCAGGATGCACCTCGTGTCCAATCGGGGCCGACCCGAGGGGTGACCCCCCTGGGATACCGCCCGGCGGGCACTGACGGCGTGCTCACCCCACAGGCAGCCCCGCCCCGTTGTCGGCGCCCGTGGCGACGTGGACCCGCGTGCCTCCACCCGGCTGGGAGTCGATGCTGAGGCGGCAGCCGGCGAGCTGGGCGCGCTCGCGCATGCCGGCGAGGCCGAGCTTGCCGGCTGGCACCATGCCGTCGAGCCTGGACGGGACGTCGAAGCCGGAACCGTCGTCGCTGACCTCGACCACCGCCCCACTGTCGTCGTAGCGCAGGCACACGCTCACCTGTTCGGCGTCGGCGTGCCGCTCGGCGTTGCGCAGGGCCTCCTGGACGATCCGGAACACGGAGAGCTCGACATCGGGGCCGAACCGCCGCGGCCGCCCCTCGAGCTCGAAGACCGCCGCGACCTCGCTGCGATCGCCGAGCTCCGTGGCCAGCCACTGCAGGGCCGGCGACAGTCCGAGGGTGTCCAGGATGCCGGGCCGCAGATCGCGGCCGAAACGCCGCAGGTACGCCACGATGCCGGAGGTCCGAGCCCGCAGGTGCTGCACCCGAGCCGGCATCTCCGCAGCTGACGGTGGGTCGTCGGCGATGGCGTCGAGGTCACGGCACAGCAGCAGCAGCTCGTGGGTGGCGACGTCGTGCAGGTCGCGGGCGATACGTCGCCGTTCCTCCTCCTGGGCGCCGGTGACCTGCTGCAGGTAGGTCTGCAGACGCTCCTCGTTCAGCCTGTGCAGGTTGGCGTTGTCCAGCGCGACGCTGATCTGGGTCGCGACGGTGGTCAGCAGGTCCCGGTCATCAGCGCTCAGCGCGTGACCCTCCTCGAGGTGGACGGACAGCGCCGCTGGCACGTCGTTGATGGGGCACGGGAAGGCGAGCACCCCGGCCGGGAGCACGAAGCAACCTGCACCGAGCTCGCCAGGATCGACGCACGCGAGCGTGGATGCCAAGCGGCAGTGCGCGTGCGTGTCGCCTCGGTGGCAGAGCTCGACGCAAGGCTGGCGTTGGTCGAGGGGGCAGGTGACGAGTGCGGCGGCCTGCAGCGGCAGCACCTCGAGGAGACGCTGCATGACACCGCGGATGGCGGCGTCGAGGTGAGCGGTTCGGAGGAGGATCTCAGCCAGCTCGTTGAGCAACGCGAGCCGATGGCTGGTCGCCTCGGCGCGCCGTCCCGCCCCCTCGGCCTTGCGACGCTGCCGCTGCTCGCGCTCCACCGGGATGGCGACGAGGACCCCGATGCTGATCACGGCCACCATGAGGAGGAGCTCGCCGAGCCACTCGAGCCCGTGGGCGTGCCAGACGAACAGGTTGGGTATGGCCAGCAGCGCGGCCCACACCCCGGTGAGGATGCTGCCTTCGTAGCCGTAGCGGAACCCGGCGTAGCTGACCGGCACGAGGTAGAGGAAGACCGGTAGGTGCGCGAGGATGCCGAGCGGGCCTGCGTGGTGTTTGTGCAGGCCCGCGGCTTCCACGCCGATGTGCAGCGCGGTGACGGCGAGCACCCCTGCTTGGACCGTCCAGAAGGGGCGTTCGCGCAGACGTCTGCGGACCGTGACCTGCAGCCAGGCCAGGGTCAGGCCGACGCGCCCCCTCGCCTGGTGGGGATGCGCGGCGGTCGCGGCGCTCATGTGAGCTCCTCGAGGCTGAAGTGCCCGTCGCGGAGTGCACGCAGCGCTGCCTCCGTGCGCGATCCGACCTGCAGCTTGGTGAAGATGCGGCCCAAGCGCAGCTGCACGGTGCGCGGATGGATGCTGAGCCGGTCGGCGATGGTGTTGTTCGTAAGCCCGTGCGCTGCCAGGCGCAGGACGGCCTTCTCGCCGTCGGTCAGCTCGGTCGGGCGCGGCGCGGCAGCGGTGTCCTCCTCGGTGCGGACCTGCTGGAGCACCTTGCGGGCGATCGCCGGGTGCAGGACCGATTCGCCCCGGTGCAGCGACCGGACCGCACGAACGAGCTCGGTCGCCTGGACGTCCTTGAGCAGGTAGCCGGCCGCGCCGGCGTCGAGGATCGCGAAGACGTAGGGGTCCTCGTCGTGCACGGTCAGCACGAGCACGGCGATCTCCGGCTGGCGCGCCTTGATCGCCCGGGTGGCTTCGACCCCGTTCATGTCGGGCATCTCGATGTCGACGACCGCCACGTCGGGGTGCAGCTGGCTGACGAGCTCGACCGCTTCCGCGCCCGTTGACGCCTCCCCGGCGACCGTGATGTCGCCGGTCCGTTCCAGCAGCTCGCGGGTGCCCTCGCGGAACAGAACGTGATCATCAGCGAGCACCACGCTGATCGGCGTGTGCTCCATGGTCGCGAGGCTACGTGCGGCCGAGGTCGCGCTGCGCGGGCCGTTCGGCCTGGAAGGACCGGGACGAACGGGCACCCCAGGACCTGCCACATGGGGTAGCTGCCAGCGCCGCAGCCTGCCACATCCGGCACCACGCGACGGGTCAGATGCCCCGTTCGCTGCGCGGCCCGAGCGTCCACCGTGTGCATGAGCACCAGAGGAAGCGGTGCTGGCTCATGCTGGCGCGCTGTCAGCCCGAATGGAGAGGGCACATGTCCAGAGCAGCCAGCCTCCGGATCGTCATCGGCGCGGCGCTCGTCGTCGGGCTCGGGGCGACGACCGCCGCGTTGGCGGCGGAGGGCCGCGCACCGCTGACCGAGTCGCCGACAGCCACCGAGCTGGCCGAGGATGCGCCGCTCGGCGAGGCCTACCGCGACGCGTTCGTCGGCGAGCGCGGCATCTACGACCCCGAGGCCGGCATCGTCACCCCCGACGAGGTCGCATTCGACGTCCAGGTGCAGGCCGCCCACGACGGCGAGCAGGTCTTCCTGCGCTACGAGTTCCCCACGCCGCTGCCGGCCTTCTACCACGACTACCTCATCTACCGCGACGGCGAGTGGATCCGGGCGGGCCGCTCCCCCGTCGGCCCCGAGCCGCACGGCCTGTACGAAGACCGCATCACGATGCTGCTCGACGACGGCAGCGTGAAGGGGTTCGCCAACCAGGGCGGCTGGCTCACCTGCCACGAGGACCTGCGCGAGCCCTTCATGTACGCCTCGACCCCTGACGAATCCGAGGCGGTCGAGGCGCACCCGGTGCTCGGCGAGGTCTACGGCCACGACGACGTCCGCAAGTACCTGCCCCAGTCGCGCGACACCGGACCGGACTGGTGGGGCCAGTTCGACGGCTGGGACGCGATGAGCCCCGACCGCCTCGACGCCTACGAGCAGCGCCACGACGCGGGTGTGTTCCTCGACCTGTGGCACTGGCGGGCCCACCGCTCCGAGCCGATCGGCTACAGCGACAACCAGTACGTGTTCGAGCACCGCAACTCGAGCCCCGGGGACGGCCCGTACCGGACCAACTGGGACGGCGACGCGGAGCAGCCCGAGTTCATGTTCGACCCGGCCGTCGCCGGCGCGCCGGCGCTGGACTGGGACACCGTCCAGGAGCAGGGCTACGCCTGGGACGACCATGCCTTCTTCCTCGCCGAGGACGTCAACGCCGTCCCGTTCGACCCCGAGCACGACTGGCAGGACGGCGACGTGATCCCCCGCCGCCTGCTCCAGCAGCCAGATGAGAGCCGCGGGGCAATCGCATCGCGTGCGGACCTCGTCCCCGACGGTGACGGCTGGCGCTGGCAGGTCGAGCTGCGCCGGGCGCTTGACACCGGCTACCCGACCGCCGACAAGGTGCTCAAGCCGGGGCGCACCTACGACGCCGCGGTGGCGGTGCACCGGTTGGCGACCGGCAGCCGCTGGCACTTCGTCACCATGCCGTTCTCGCTCGGCGTCGACGTCCCCGCCGACGTGACCGCGGCCCGCTTTGACGGCGAGCGTCCCGACTGGGACGCGATCGAGCCCACGACGCTGACCGCGATGTACCCCGGCCAGACCAGCTGGCAGCGCGTGAGCGAGCGGCACCCGGGCGGCACCGAGATGCGCGCAGACACCATGTCGGTGGTCGGATGCCACGATGACGAGGTCGGCCTGGCCGCCGCCATGCGTGCCCGGGAGCCGCAGTGGGCCGGGGTCGATGCGCACATCGAGGAGCCCACCACCCTGGCGGCGACTGTCTTCGATCCGGGCAACGCGGTGCTCGTGTTCCTCGTCATCGCGACCGGCACGGTGCTCGGCGCGGTCGTGCTCGGCCGCAGACGCCGCGAGCCCTCCAGCGAGGAGGGCTCGGCGTGACAACCATGGACGCACCGGACCTGGCCACCTTCCTGGGGGTGTCCTACCGCCAGGCGGACCTGCAACCGGAGGGCGCGTTCGACCCCGATGGACTGCATGGCGAGACCGTGCTCAGCCGCCGGGCCTTCTTCCGCGGTCTCGCGGTGGCACTGGCAGCCGCCGGTGCGGTCAAGCTCGGCGGATCGGCGGTGGCCCAGGCGATGACGAACGCCGACGCCGCGGTCGCCGACGGCACCGCAGCACGCCTGCCGGCCGCCGAGCGCTGGGTGATGGTCATCGACCTCGCCAAGTGCGACGGCTGCCGCCAGTGCATGGCGGCCTGCAAGGGCCCGCGCAACCTCCCCTGGGACAACCACAACTGGATTGACGTGTGGGAGGAGGAGGGCCTCCAGGGCACCTTCTTCCGGCCGCGGCCCTGCATGCAGTGCGATGTGACCCCCTGCGTGACGGTCTGTCCGGTCGGCGCGACCTACACGAACAAGAGCGGCATCACGCTGGTCGACAACCGTCAGTGCATCGGCTGCCGGATGTGCATGGTCTCCTGCCCCTACGACGCCCGCTACTTCTGGTGGGACGAGCCCGACAACCCCGGGCACCTCAGCTCGGAGGACTACTCGCCCGAGACGACGATGCCGCACCGTCGCGGCACCGTCGCCAAGTGCGTCTTCTGCGCCGACTACCTGCAGCAGTCGCGCTTGCCGCGGTGCGTCCAGCAGTGCCCCCACAACGCCCTGTGGTTCGGGGAGCAGACCACCAATGTCGTCACCGACGGCGAGCAGGTCCGGCGGCTGTCG
>SKPY01000060.1 GCA_007119305.1 Nitriliruptorales bacterium | reverse complement strand
TGCCCGGACGTGGGTGCTCGTCGGTGGCCACCACGCGCCAGCCCTCGTCGGACCAGACGCTCATCGGCACGACGTGGCTGTCGAACACCCCGTCGGCCTGCGCCTTGGCGACCCGCTCCTGCGACTGCAGCGCGTAGGTGTCGGCGTGCTCCCTGGTGATCTCCGGCAGCTTGTCGTGCAGGTTCTCGGCGGTGGCGCCCATGACGAGCGCGCTCATGTCGACGAGGTTGTCGGTGAGGAAGCGGGGGTTGGGGTCGACCTCCGCCGCCATCTCGTGGTGGCCCATGTGCTCGACACCGCCGGCGAGCACGACGTCCTGCGCGCCCACACGGATCGCGTTGGCGCCGTTGGTGATCGACGTGAGCGCACCGGCGCACATCCGGTCGATCGCGTAGCCGGGCACCGACTTCGGCAGACCGGCCAGCACCGCGGTCGAGCGGCCCATCGTGAGGCCCTGGTCGCCGACCTGGGCGGTAGCAGCCCAGACGTTGTCGTCGATGCGCGCCGGGTCGAGCTCAGGCCGGCGGTCGAGCAGCGCGCGGATCGTGCGCACCGCCATGTCGTCGGCGCGGGTGTGCGCGTAGTAGCCGTCGGGCCGGGCGCGGCCGATCGGTACGCGCACCCCATCCACGTAGACCGCGTCACGCAGTTCGGTCTGTCCGGTCATGACCTCACGCTCCTGGCGTCGTCGTGGCACCTCGGCCACCTCGCATGTTACCGCTCGGTAACAAGTGGTGGCCAAACGAGGGCGTGCGCATGCTGTGCCGGCGCTCCGGCGGTTGCAGCGGCCCCCGGGGTTCAGCCGGGAGCGACGGAGGCGGTCGGCTCGAGGGCGCCCCAGCGCTCGCGCACGACCGCGTCGACGCCCGCGGGGACGTCGCCGAGAACCTCGCCGGCCGCGGCAAGCATGCCCTCGGTGACGAGGCCACGGGCCTCCTCCGCGGCGTCGGCGGGCACGTCGGCGACGAGCTCGTCGTGGATCACCAGCACGAGGCCGTCGGGGCGCACGCCCCGGGCGACCGTGCCGAACCGCTGGGCGAAGCGGCGCTCCACCTCGGCGAGCGCGAGCTTGGTCATGTCCGCGCCGGCGCCCTGGATGGGCGCGTTGCGCGCCAGGGTCGGCGCCGGGGCCGTCCCGGTCTTCTTCGTCCGGCCGAGGAGCGTGCGCACCGCGCCGCTGCGCCGCGCGGTCGCCTCGGTCTCCTGCAGCCACGCGGCGACCTGGGGGAAGGTGGCGAAGTAGCGGTCCATCGTCTCGCGGGCCCGCTGGACCGACATGCCGGTCGCGCGGGCGAACCCGGGGGCGCCCATGCCGTACATCAGCCCGAAGTTGAGCTGCTTGGCCGCCGCGCGCTGCTCCGGCGTCACCGCGTCCTCGGTCGTGTCGAACACGACCGCGGCGGTCGCGCGGTGCAGGTCGCCCCCGGAGCGGAACACCTCGGCGAGGGCCGCGTCGCCCGCCACCGCGGCGAGGATGCGCAGCTCCTGCTGCGAGTAGTCGGCGACCACGCATGCGCGCCCGGGCTCGCCCCCGAAGCAGGCCCGGTAGCGCGCGTGCTTGGGAACCTGGGTGAGGTTCGGGTCGCTGCAGGCGATGCGCCCCGCGCCGACGATCTGGCGCCAGTCTGCGTGGATGCGCCCCGTGAGCGGGTGGGCGACGCGCCGGGCCCAGTCGCCACCCCAGTAGCTGGTGACCTTGGCGACCTGGCGGTACTCGAGCAGGGCCGCCACGGCGGGGTGGGCGGCGTGGTCGCGCAAGACGTGCTCGCGGGTCGTCTCGACGTCGATCCCGAGTCGTGCCAGCGCCTCGCGGACCCGCTCGTGCGCCTCGAGGTTGACCGGCTCCGGGCCGAACAGGGTGCGCGGGCTGTCGTCGGTGACGAGCAGCTCCTGGACGCGGTCGTGCAGCGCCGGCAGGTCGGACTCCAGGCCGCCGACGACCTCGAGCCAGCGGTCGGCGTCGAAGGCGACACCGCGGTGCTGCAGGTCGGCCAGCACGGGCAGGGCCGCGAACTCGAGCTTGGCGACCCGGACGAGACCGTGTCCGACGAGCTCGCGCCACTGCTGGTCGAACACGCCCCAGGTGGCCCACGCGTCGTCGGCGGCGTAGCGCAGCTGGGCCGCGGTGCGGCCACCGGCCGCGGCGAAGGTGTCGCGGACGCTCTTGTCGAGCTCGAGACCGAGGCGGAAGGAGGCCAGGTCGGCCAGACCGAGGCCGGCAGCGCTCTTCTCACCGCCGTCGAGCAGCTGCTGGGCGAGCATCGTGTCGGCCACGCGGTGCACGCGGACGCCCGCCTCGGCGAGGAAGCGCAGGTCGAACGCGGCGTGGTGGAACACCTTCAGCGCAGCGGGGTCCGCGAACAGCGGGGCCAGGGCGCGCGGGTCGACGCGGCCGGCGTCGAGCACGAGCACCGGGTGCTCGGGGCCCGCGGCCACCTGGACGAGCAGCAACCGGTCCTGGTGGGGGTCCCAGCCCGACGTCTCGGTGTCGACGGCGACCATGCGCGCGCCCGACACCTCGGCGAGCCACGACTCGACCTCGGCCGCGGCGGTCGCGTGGACGTAGGGGCGCTCGTCAGCCATCGTGGGGACAAGTGTGCCGCACCGGGCGCGTGGATCGGGAACCTACAGGGAGACGGCAACGTCTGACCCGACGGCACCGAGGGCGCCTGAGCGCCGCGCAGACCAGGAGGGCGACGACCATGAACCGCCTGCTACTGACCGTGCTCGCCGCGCTCGGCGCGGTGGCGCTGCTGGCAGCCTGTGGGGTCGAGGACGTCACCGCGCCCGACGAGGCCACTCCCCCGGCGGAGACGCCGGGGGACGAGGAGCCGCGCGACGACACGCGGACCGACGAGCCCGAGGAAGGCAGGGCGCTGCAGATCACCGGGACCTTCGACGGCGACCCGCAGCTCGAGGGCGGCTGCGCCTGGGTCGACGCGCCGGACGGCACCCGCTACGAGGTCCTGTGGCCGGAGGGCTACGAGGTCGACTTCGACCGGATGCGCCTCCTCGGGCCCGAAGGCGAGGAGGTCGCCGCGAGCGGCGACACCGTCACGGTCGAGGGCGCCGTCGCCGAGGACATGGCCTCGTTCTGCATGGTCGGCACGCTGTTCGAGGCCACGGCGGTTGAGCCGGCGGGCTGAGGCACACTACTGCACTGCCCGGGCTGTTCGAGACGTCCGCTGTTGCCGAGCACGAGACCTGGAGTCATGAGCCCCGACACCTACCAACGGGCACGGGCGTTCGTCTACGCCAACGCGCGACTGCTCGAGCAGCGCCTGTTCGCAGCCCTCTTCGAAGGCGGCTCGCCCGGCGGCGTCGTGGACGCCTTGCGCGGCTACCAGAACGACGACGGGGGCTTCGGGCATGGGCTCGAACCCGACAAGCGCTGCCCCGCCAGCCTGCCGGGCGACGTCGAGCTCGCGCTCGAGATGCTCGTCGCCGCTGGCGCACGCGAGGAGCGCATGGTCCAGCGCGCCTGCGGCTTCCTGTCCGGGATGGCCGACGCGGACGGGGCTGTCGCCCTCGCCACCCCGGTCATCGAGGGCTACCCGCGCGCGGAGCACTGGACCGAGTGGACCTACGTGCCAGGGGTGTTCCCCACGGCTGGGCTCGCCGGTCTGCTGCACGCGCTCGACGTCGCGCACCCCTGGTTGGAGCAGGCGACGGGCTACTGCTGGTCGACGCTGGCCGCCGGACTGCCGGACGACGCGCACGCGTTGCGGGAGGTGCTGGTCTTCTGCGCCCACGTCGGCGACCGGGACCGCGCGGCCGATCTCGCGCGGCGCGCCGTCGGACACCTGGAGCACGCGAGCTGGTACCTGCGCGATCCTGACGACCCGAGCTACGGGGTGACGCCGCTGCACCTCGTGCCCGCACCGGACGGCCCGTGGCGTGGCCTGTTCGACGACGCGCTCGTCGAGGGGCATCTCGCGCGCCTGGCCCGCGACCAGCAGGACGACGGCGGCTGGCCCATCACCTGGGAGCCGCCCAGCCCCGCCGCGGTCTTCGAGTGGCGCGGCATCGAGACCGTGCGTGCGCTGCGCGTGCTCGCCGCCTACGGCCGGCTCCCCGACGCCCCCCGGTAGGCGTCCGCGGGTCGGGCCCAGCAGGCGTCGCGCGGGCGCTCCGGTGCGGGCGTCGAGCAGGCGCGGGTTGGACGGGCCGCGTGCGACGGGCGCACAATCTGGCGGTCAAGGCGTCGTACCGCGAGGAGGAGCCGATGGCTGACCGTGACCGCCCGTGGCTCATGCGGACCTATTCCGGCCACACCTCCGCGAAGGCTTCGAACGAGCTGTACCGGCGCAACCTCGCCAAGGGGCAGACGGGGCTCTCGGTCGCGTTCGACCTGCCCACCCAGACCGGCTACGACGCTGATCACGTCCTCGCCCGCGGGGAGGTCGGCAAGGTGGGCGTGCCGGTGTGCTCGATCGACGACATGCGCACCCTGTTCGACGGCATCCCGCTCGGCGAGATGAACACCTCGATGACGATCAACGCCCCCGCGGCGTGGCTGCTGGCGCTCTACGTCGCCGTCGCCGAGGAGCAGGGCGGGGACCCGTCCTCGCTCGCGGGCACGACCCAGAACGACATCCTGAAGGAGTACCTGTCGCGGGGCACCTACGTGTTCCCGCCGGAGCCGTCCATGCGGCTCACCGCCGACGTCATCGCCTACGCCGTGCGCGAGATCCCGAAGTGGAACCCGATCAACGTCTGCTCCTACCACCTGCAGGAGGTCGGAGCGACCCCGCTGCAGGAGGTCGCGTACGCGCTCGTGAACGCGACGGCGGTGCTCGACGCGGTGCGGGCCAGCGGCCAGGTCCCGGAGGCCGATTTCGGCGTGGTCGTGGGGCGCATGAGCTTCTTCGTGAACGCGGGCATCCGCTTCGTGACCGAGATCGCCAAGCTGCGCGCGTTCGCGACCCTGTGGGACGAGCTGTGTCGCACCCGCTACGGCGTCACCGACCCCAAGCTGCGCCGCTTCCGCTACGGGGTGCAGGTGAACTCGCTCGGCCTCACCGAGTCGCAGCCCGAGAACAACATCACGCGCATCCTGCTCGAGATGCTCGCGGTGACCCTGTCGAAGGGGGCGCGGGCGCGGGCGGTGCAGCTGCCGGCGTGGAACGAGGCGCTCGGGCTGCCGCGCCCCTGGGACCAGCAGCTGTCCCTGCGCATGCAGCAGATCCTCGCCTACGAGACCGACCTGCTCTGCCACGATGACCTGTTCGACGGCAGCCACGTGATGGCCGCGCTCGAGACCGAGATCGCGGACGGGGCCAGGGCCGAGTACGAGCGGGTGCTCGAGACCAGCGGCGCCGGAGCCGCGGGACCGCCCGGCTGGGTGGAGGACGCGGTCGCCTACATGAAGGGCGAGCTCGTGCGCTCCAACGCCGCGCGCATGGCCCGCATCGAATCGGGTGAGCAGACCGTCGTCGGGGTCAACGCGTTCACCGAGACCGAGGACTCGCCCCTGACGACCGGCGTCGACGCGGGCTTCCTCACGGTGGACGAGACGAGCGCGGCCGAGCAGATCGAGCGCCTCGAGGCGTTCCGGGCCACCCGGGACGCCGCCGCCGCCGCCCGTGCGCTCGACGACCTGCGGCAGGCCGCGCGGGGCGACGTCAACATCATGCCCGCCTCGATCCGCGCCGCTCACGCCGGTGTGACGACGGGTGAGTGGTCCGAGGCGCTGCGCGACGTCTTCGGCGAGTACCGCGGCCCGACCGGCATCGGCGCCGCCAGTGGTGCCGGCTCCGGCGAGGCGAGCCTCGCGCAGGCCCGCACCCGGATGGCCGAGGCCGAGCGCAGGCTCGGCTCGAAGGTGCGCCTGCTCGTCGCCAAGCCCGGCCTCGACGGGCACTCGTCGGGAGCCGAGCAGATCGCGGTGCGCGCCAGGGACGCCGGGTTCGAGGTGATCTACCAGGGCATCCGCCAGACCCCGGCGCAGATCGTGCGCACGGCGCTGGACGAGGACGTGCACGTGGTTGGCCTGTCGATCCTGTCGGGCTCGCACCAAGCGCTCGTGCCGCAGGTCGTGGCCGGCCTGCGGGCGGAGGGGGCCGAGATCCCCGTGGTGGCCGGGGGGATCATCCCCGCGGCAGACGCGCAGGCGCTGCGCGCAGCCGGCGTCGCCGCCATCTACACGCCGAAGGACTACCAGGTCAACGACATCGTCGCAGAGATCGCCGATCTCGTCGCGCCGACGAGCTAGGCCGCCGCACAGGTCAGCGGCCGCGCCAGCGCGTCAGGCCGCGTCGCCGTCCAGCAGCGCCCGGGCCACGAGCGCCGGCGGGAGATGACCGTAGGCAAGCAGCGCGTCGTGGAACGCGCGCAGGCTGCCGCCGGTGCGCTCCCGCCAGGTCGCGCGGATGCGGCGGATCTCCTCCGCGCCGTAGAGGTAGGTGAACGGCTGCGTGGGCATCATCGTGTAGCGCAGGACCTCGCTGGTGGCGGTGGTGCGGCTCATGCCGGCACGGTCGACGAGCAGGTCGATGCCCTCGTCCACCGTCATGTCGCCGGTGTGCAGGCCCATGTCGACGACGATGCGGGCGGCGCGCATGGCCGTCAGGGCGAGCTGTGCAAGCCGGCCCTCCGGGGTGTAGTAGCCGGTCTCGTGCATGAGCTCCTCGGTGTAGAGCCCCCAGCCCTCGGTCATGAGCGAGCTGCCGCCCCGCAGGCGGCGGACCACCGAGCCGAGCGCGCCCACCGAGGTGAGCTGCAGATGGTGACCCGGGTAGCCCTCGTGCGCGGTGATGGGCTGCAGCGCGGCGTAGGAGTGGTCCGCCAACCCGTCCGGGGCGGGCGGCGGGGTCACCCACAGCTCGCCCGTGCGCACCTCCTCGAACGCTCCTGGCGGCAGGTAGGCGGCGTAGCCCATGAGGGGGCGGAGGAACTCGGGCGTGGCCTTCAGCGTGGCCGGTGCTCCGGGGTCCGTCACGAGGTCGTGCTCGAAGCAGAACTCTTCGAGCTGCTGGAACTCCCGGCGGTAGGCGGGCACGAGCTCGTCCATGGTGGGTCGTGCCGCCCGGGCCCGCTCGAGGGCGGCCCGCCAGTCCGCTGACCCGGCGGCGTCGACGAGCGCGTCCTCGCAGCGGGCGAGCAGCAGCTGCCCGCGGGCAGCGACCTCGGCCGGGCCCTCGTCGAGCAGGTGCACATCGCGCAGCAACCGCTGCAAGGTCTGCTCGCCGGCCACGTACGCACCCCCGGCCTCCGGTGCCAGCGTGTCGGTGACCCAGGCACCGAACGACTCCAGCGCGTCGGCCGCCGCAGCGACCGCGTCCTCGGCCTCCGGGGCGAACCCGGCGACGACGTCGCGCAGGAAGCTCGCCCCGCCGGCAGCCGACGCGGACGCGAGGGCGGTCCAGGCCGGCGGCACCGCTGCGGGCACGAGCAGCTGCCGCGCCGCTGCGAGATAGTCGGGGATTGCGGCGCAGCGGCCGGCGACGCCGGCCCGGCGCTCCTCCTCGGGCAGGTGCTCGCGCAGCAGCACGAGGAACACCGCCTCGACCGGAGCGCGCGCCCAGGACAGGGGGTCGCGCTCCCAGGGCCGCTGCAGCTCGAACCCGGCCAGCGCCGCGTCGAGGATCGCGCGCAGCCCCTTGCGGTCGAGCTCCGCGTCCATGCCCTCGGCCGCATGCGCGTCCACCCGCGCTCGCAGGTCGCGCAGCGCCCGTTCATACGCGTCGATGCGCGCCTGCGTGGGGACCGGCAGCTCGGCGTTGCGGTCGTGGAGGCCGAGGGCGGTCGCCGTCGGCGGAGCGTGCTCGAGCACGATCGCCGCGTACTCGCAGGCGAGCGCGTCGACGGTTCCGGCTGGGGCGGTGGGCACTGGCACATGAACTCCGATCCTGGTGGCGTGACACTTGCGTCGGGCGCCGGTCCCGGCCTCACTCCAGCGGGTACCCCGCCCCGACGAGCGCGTCGACGAGGCTGCGGATGTGGGTGGGACCCCGGGTCTCGACATCCACCTGCACCTCGACCTGCAGCAGGTCGAGGCGCGGGCCGAGACGGCGGTGCTCGACGGCGACGACGTTCGCGTCGTGCTCGGCGAGCAGGGCGAGCAGCGCGGACAGCGACCCCGGCCGGTCGGCCAGGCGGGTGCGGAACCCGAAGTAGCGACCTTCCTCCGACAGCCCGGACTGCAGGATGCGCAACAGCAGCAACGGGTCGACGTTGCCACCGCCGAGCAGCACGACGACGGGCTCGACGAGCGGCGCGGCCTCCTCGAGCACGGCCGCGAGGGGGGCCGCCCCCGACGGCTCCACGACCTGCTTGGCGCGCTCGACGAGCAGCAGGACGGCACGCGCGATGGACTCGTCGGTGACGGTGACGATCTGATCCACGCGCTCGCGCACGTGCTCGAGCGTCAACGCCCCCGGACGCTTGACCGCGATGCCGTCGGCGATCGTCGACAGGTTCGGCAGGGGCCGCGGCTCACCTGCGGCGAGCGCGGGCGGGAACGTGGCGGCCCCCGCCGCCTGCACCCCGAGCACCCGGCACTCGGGCCGCAGCGCCTTCACCGCGCTGGCCACGCCGGCGGCCAGGCCACCCCCGCCGATCGCGACGACGACCGTACCGGCGTCCGGGACCTGCTCGAGCACCTCGAGACCCAGCGTGCCCTGGCCGGCGATGATGTCGGGATGGTCGAAGGGGTGCACGAACGTGGCGTCGTGCTCGCTGGCCCACGCCTGCGACGCCGTGTAGGCCTCGTCGAACGTGTCGCCGACCAGCTCGACCTCGGCACCGTAGGCGCTGGTCGCGGCCACTTTCGGCAGCGCCGCCCCGACCGGCATGTACACGCGCGCCCGCACCCCGACGAGCTGGGCCGACAGCGCCACGCCCTGCGCGTGGTTGCCAGCCGACGCGCACACCACCCCGCGGGCCTTGGCCGCGTCGTCGAGCCGGCTGATGCGGTTGTAGGCGCCGCGCATCTTGAACGACCCCGTGCGCTGGAGGTGCTCGCACTTCAGCACCACGCGCTTGCCCACCGCGTCCGACACCGCGCGGGACGGCTCGATCGGCGTGGTCTGCACGACGCCGGCGAGCCGCTCGGCAGCGGCGCGGATGGCGGTGATGCTCACGAGCTCGGTCACGTCCCGCCAGCCTAACGGCTGGCCCGCTGCCACGACCCGAGCGCGCGCCGGTTTCGGCCACCCGTGCGCTGCCGTGCGACCATGGCGTGCGATGACCGCCCCACCGGATGACCCCCACACGTCGCGCTCGTTCCCGGGGACGCAGTTCGTGATCCTGGTCGTGCTGGCGATGGCGCTGTTCGTCACGTTCCTCGTCGTGGGCTCGCCGGTGCTGCTCGAACGCACGCTCGAGCGTGTGCCCCCGGCGGCCCCGCACACCGTCGCGGAGGCAGCGGACTGGGAGGCGGTGGCCACCCAGGCCGACGAGGACACGGCATGCATCGACCTGACCGTCGGCGGCGAGACCACCCAGGACTGCACGGGCGTGCGCGGTGGCTCGATCCGCATCCTCGACGCGCGGCCTGCGCCTGCCGGCGGTTGGGTCGCCTACGGCATCGTCGACGCGCGGACGACCGAGGTGGCCATCGCGATCGCCGAGGGCGGACCACTCGGCATCGAGGTGGTACACGTCGACTTCGGCTTCCCACTCGGGTTCTTCGCCACGGAGCTGCGGCCTGGCGTCGCGGTGGAAGGCGTGGTCGCCCGCGACCGTGACGGCGACCCCCGCGCTGAGGCCCGCTGCAGCGGCGAGCCGACCGCCGGGGCGTGCCGGATCACCGACGTCGACTGACCGGCGGCTGCGACGGCCGCGAGCCCACCGGAGCACCGTGCGCG
>SKPY01000465.1 GCA_007119305.1 Nitriliruptorales bacterium | reverse complement strand
GGCGACGGCTCCACGAGCGTGTCGTAGACGTTCTCGAGGATCTTGAACGCTGGTGACGCGGTCGTGAAGTACGGGTCGAAGCGGTCCGGTTCGCTCGAGATGGCCACGACGAGCCGGCCTTCCGGCGGCTCCTCCTCGGGATCGACCTCCGGGTCGGGCTCAGGATCGGGGTCGGGATCGACCTCGTCGGGGTCCTCGACGAGCTCGTCGTCGACGTCGACGGGGTCGCCCGGGTCGCAGGCCGCGGCGAGCAAGGCGAGGACACCCATGAGCGCGAGCAGGAGGCTGAACGGTCGGCGGGTCATCGCGGGATCCTTTGGTCGCCACGGAGCGCACGCCCGGCCGCGCGCCGTGACCACGAAGCCGACCGTACGCAGACGTTCGTAACCTCACCCACGACCTTTCCAAGTCGGCCGCGGACTGTCAAACCGACTGGAAACAGCCCTCTGACCTGCGTCAACGCATCAGGATGGCATCTGCGGCGCGCTCCTGCCCGCCCTGGGCTCGGGCCATGGCCGCACGCCAACAGAACAAACAGTCAAAATAGACACTCAAGTACGACTCAAGGTGTAGAGAACCGGTCGGACCGGGCCTTGACCAGCACTGATGCAACACTAACGTTCTACTTTATCGTTACTGTTAATCTTCGCTAGAGGGGGGTTGGCTCGCTCGCCGGCGGGCGCAGGACGGGCAGTTCGCGCCCGCGCGTGTGCAGCACGTCCTTGGACTGTCACACCAGCCGGTTACCCTGAAACACGATGACGAGCTTGAGCATCCCCGAGATCGACCAGCAGGCCGGGCCCCCACGCCTGCGCCTGTCGTACTCGCGCCTCGACACCTACGAGACGTGCCCGTTGAAGTACCGCTTCGGCTACGTCGACCGGCTACCCGCGGAGCCCTCCCCCGAGCTGTCCTGGGGCAGCTCGATCCATGCGGCGCTCGAGGTGTGGTGGGACCAGAAGCTGCCCACCGCCCCGCCCGTCGAGGTCCTCCTCGACGCGCTCTACGAGCACTGGGACGACAGTGGCTTCGCCACCATGCCCCGGGAGCAGAAGGTCGCCTGGTACCGGCACGCCCAGGACGTGCTGCGTCGCCATCATGCGCGCCACGCCCCCGCATTCGTCCCGGCGGTGGCCTGCGAGCAGTGGTTCGAGTTCGAGATCGCCGAGGGCATCGAGCTCGTGGGCTCGATCGACCACGTCGCACGCACCCCTGACGGCGGCATCGGCATCGTGGACTGGAAGACCAACCGCAAGGCCAAGCCGCGCAGGTACGTCGAGGGCAGCCTGCAGCTGGCGGTCTACGCGCTGGCTGCTGTCGAGCTGTGGGGCAGCGAACCCGAGTGGGTCGCCCTCGACTTCGTCGTCCCGGGCGTGCGCGTGACCGTGCCCCGCGCCGACATCGACACGCAGGCTGCGGTTGCGACGATCCGCAGCGTCGCAGACGAGATCCGCGCCGGCGCGTTCGAGCCACGACCTTCCCGCCTGTGCGGCTGGTGCGACTACCGCGGCGAGTGCCCGGCCTTCGACGGCGACGGTCCCGACGTCCCCGGCACAGCCCTCGTCGAACTGCAACGACTCCGGCGCCGCCAGGCCCGCGACCAGGCCCGCATCGCCGAACTCGAGGCCCTCGTCCGAGATCGGCTCGGCGACGACGCCCTCGTGGAGGTGGCGGCCGACTGACGTCAGACCGTCCTGTCGTCGTCCGCCGGCGCGAACGCGCGCAGGGCGTTGAGCACCTCGTCCTCCGAGACGACGTCCGCGTACTTCGCGTCGAGGTCGAAGAGGTTGGCCTCGTGCGGCGCAGGGTCGCGGTCGCCGACCGCGTCCCGCACGACGATCGGCACGAGACCGTACTGGCAGGCGTCTGTGGCGGTCGCGCGGACGCAGCCGGACGTCGAGAACCCGACGATGATGACGCTGTCCACCCCGAAAGCGACGAGCGTCGACGCGAGCGACGTGCCGAAGAACGCACTCGCGTACTGCTTCGTCACCACCACCTCCCCCGGTTGCGGGGCGGGGTCGTCCGGGAAGTCACCGAGCGGCGAGCCGGTCTCGAACACGTGCAGCGCCGGCACCTTGCGTGCGAACACGCCGCCGTCCTGCAGCCCTGGGGCGTACTCGACGCGGGTGAAGACCACCGGCACGCCCGTGTCGCGGGCGGCTTCCACGATCCGCCCAGCGGACGCGGCTGCCTCCTCGACAGCGGCATACAGCGGGGAAGCCGGATCCAGATAGGCGCGCACGATGTCGACGACGAGGAGCGCTCGCCGCTGCCCGAAGCCGAGGCGTCCCCGGAACCCGGCCTGCTCGTAGTCGTGCGTGAGATCGCTCATCAGTGCAACGCCCCCACCGCCGGGCCGTTCCTGGAGAGCGGCCCGGCGGGGCGGTGGGCGGGGGAGCTCATGCTCCGGCTCGGCTGAAGACCGGCGGCTCGGGGGCGGGCAGGCCGGTCTCCTCCAGGCAGCGGGCGCGGAGCTCCTCGATCGGTGGGCCGAAGTCGAACACGGCGGGTT
>SKPY01000302.1 GCA_007119305.1 Nitriliruptorales bacterium | reverse complement strand
TGCGTGGTCGTGGGTTGCGTGGTCGTGCGTGCCATCGTTCCGACAGTCGCGGACATCTCGACCCTCCTTCACCCTTCCCGACGCAACCACCCCGCTATGCGTTGCATGCGCCTTGCAGGCGGCGCGGGAACTCCGGCTGGCGCCCCGGCCACGGGGCCGCCAGGGGTCGGGCGCCGGCGTCGGCAGGCGCGTTGCGGCGTCAGGCGCCGGGGTCGAGCACTGGCGTGCGGGTCAGGCGCCGGGGTCGAGCAGGAGCTTGCCGGTCGTGCGCCGCGCGCGCAGGTCTTCGTGGGCCTGGCGTGCGGCGCTCAACGGGTAGGTGGCCCCGACGACGGGGCGCAGCGTCCCGTCGCGGGTGCGCGCGAACAGGTCGTCCAGCGCAGCGGTGAGCATCCGGGGCTGGCGCATGCAGTGGGCGAGCCAGAAGCCGATCACCGCGCGGCTGCGCCGCAGCAGCATGCGCGGGTCGACGGGCGCGGGCGCCTCCCGACTCGCCAACCCGTAGATCACGAGACGGCCGAACGGCGCGAGGGCGGCGAGGCTGCCGTCGAACACGCTGCCGCCGGCCATCTCGAGCACGATGTCGACCTTGCGGCCCTCGTTGGCCGCCTCGATGGCGGCCTTCATGTCCTCGGCGCGGGAGTCGATCGCCACGTCGGCGCCGAGCTCGCACGCGAGCGCGCGCTTGTCCTCTGTGGAGGCCGTCGCGATCACCCGCCCGGCCCCCCACGCCTTGGCGAGCTGCACCGCCAGGGTCCCGACCCCGCCCGCCGCCGCGTGCACGACGACCGTCTCGCCGGCGGTCAGGTGGCCCGCGGTGCGCAGCAGGTGCCAGGCGGTCGCGCCCTGCAGCACGAGCGCGCAGGCCTGGCCGTCGTCGATCCCGTCGGGGATGGGAAACGTGAGGGGCTCCCAGGCGACCGCGCGCTCGGCGTACCCGCCCCCGGCGAGCAGCGCAACCACGCGCCGCCCGTCGGGGGTGCGCCCCGCCGCCTCCCCGCCGGGCACCAACGGCAGCTTGGCTGGCGCGAGGTAGGCGTTCTCCGTCTGGTGGGTGTCGGCGAAGTTGATGCCCGCCCGGGCAACCTCGATCGCCACCTGGCCGTCGCCCGGCTCGGGCTCGGGCAGGTCGGCGAGGGTGAGCACCTCGGGGCCGCCGAACTCGGTGATCTGGATCGCTCGCATGCACTGCTCCTGCCGCTTGGCTCCCTGGCCCCACCCCGCTGGGCGGGCAGCACGCGTTCTACCGCAGGGCGGCCGGAGCACCGAACCTGCAGGCGTCGGCCGGGTCAGGCAAGCCCCTCGCGGCTGTCGGACGCGAGGTCGCCGAGGGTGTTGTCGCGGGTCGGCAGCTTGCGGATCTGGGGGATGAGCTCGGACTCGAACAGGTCCTTCACGCGCCGCAGCTCCGCGAGCGGGCGGTCGTGGTCGTCCACCCGGACGTCCCACAGGGGGTACTCCTCGGTGTCGACGACGTAGACCGTGGCCGAGCGTGACCCCCGCGTGTCGCCACCCGCTGCATCGCCGGCCTCCAGCGCCGCCATGAGCCGCTCGACGAGTGCGGCCTCGGACGCGCGTGCGAACGCGGCCGCGCTCGCGTCGAGCGTGTCCCCGCTCTCGAGCAGGTTGCCGGCGGCCACCCACCCGTCCCCACACCGGCTGCCCGCCCAGGCGGCGCAGTCCTTGCCCGTCCACGTCGCGGTCATGCCGTGCCGGTCGACGAGCCCGAGCTGGCGCAGATCCCGGCCGTCGTCCATCGCGACGACGGCCTCGAGCACCTTCTCGGCCGGATGGTCGTGGCCGAGCAGCGCGAGCGCGTCGACCCCGAGGTAGGGGTTGATCCAGCCTTGCGTGGCGACGGCGCCCACGCGGCGGCGCGCCCACGTGAGCAGCTTGCCGACGCCCGGGGTGCCGGTGAGGGCAGCCACCCCGAACTGGCCCGAGTGGGGGCAGCGGGCCACGAGCGAGAAGGTCACGGGAGCGCCTAACGTCGCAGGAACAGGTTGAGCAGCACGGTCAGCACGACGGAGATGACGAGCATCGACACGATGGGGACGTAGAGCCGGCTGCGCTCCCCCTCGACGCGGATGTCGCCCGGCAGGCGGCCGAACCAGCTGAACGCGCCAGCGGCGACGAGCAGGCCGACGACCACCGCCGCGGCGCCGAGCGCGGCGATGAGCAGACCGAGGCTACGCGAATCCATAGGCGTGAGGGAATGGTGGTCTGTGGCCGGCCTGCACATTGTAGGTTTCCCGCCATGACGCACCCGCCCACGGCGACGATCGTCTTCCTGTCCGACTACGGGCTCGCGGACCCGTTCGTCGGGCTGTGCCACGCGGTCATCACCGGGCTCGCGCCGCACGCGCGGGTCGTGAACCTCACCCACGCGGTGCGCCCGCAGGATGTGCGGGAGGGCGCGACGCTGCTCGCCGACAGCCTGCCGTGGCTGCCGGCGGCCGCCGTGGTGCTCGCCGTCGTCGACCCGGGGGTGGGCACGCAGCGGCGTGGGGTCGTCGTCG
>SKPY01000537.1 GCA_007119305.1 Nitriliruptorales bacterium | reverse complement strand
TCCTGCGCACCTACAAGCTCGGTGAGACCGACCGGATCGTGCACGTCCTCTCGCAGGGGCGGGGCAAGGTCCGGGCGGTCGCCAAGGGCGTGCGCCGGCCGGGGTCGCGCTTCGGGGGGCGGCTCGAGCCCTACGGGCACGTCGACCTGCTGCTGTACGAGGGCAAGAACCTCGACATGATCAGCCAGGCCGAGCTCATCACGCCGTTCGCGGAGGTGCGTCACGACTTCGCGTTGTCGGCCTGCGGCTCGGCGATGGTCGAGGGAGCCGATCGGGTGGGGCAGGAAGCGGAGCGCAACACCCGCCTGTTCCTGCTGCTGCTCGCTGGCCTGCGGGCGCTGGCCCGACGCCCTGAGCACCCCGCACTCGTGCTCGACGCCTACCTGCTGCGCCTCGCGTCGATCGCCGGCTACCACCCGGAGCTCGGTGCCTGCGCCGCCTGCGGCGTGCCGGGCCCCCACACGGTGTTCGGCATCGCCGCCGGCGGAACGCTGTGCTCCGCGTGCGCGCCCGCTGACGCGCAGCCCCTGGAGGCGCGCGTCACCGCGCTGCTCGGACGCCTCGTCGAGGGGCCGTGGGACGGCCTGCTCGACGGCACCGACGCGCGCTCGCGCCGCACCGCCGGCGCCCTCGTGAACAGCTACCTCACCTACCACCTCGGCAAGCCGCTCAGAGCGTGGGCGCTGGTGCCACGATGACGGCAGAGGGCACCTCAGCGGCTGCGGTGGACCTCGACCCCCAGCGTCTGCCCCAGCACGTGGGGATCATCATGGACGGCAACGGCCGTTGGGCCAACCAGCGGGGCCTGTCCCGCAACGAGGGCCACGCCGCGGGGGAGCAGGCGCTGTTCGACACCGTCGAGGGCGCGCTCGAGCTGGGCCTGCGCTGGCTCACCGTCTACGCCTTCTCCACGGAGAACTGGCGCAGGCCGCCGAGCGAGGTGCGGTTCCTCATGAACTTCAACCACGACCTGCTGCGCCGACGGGCCGACGAGCTGGACGAGCGCGGGGTGCGGGTGCGCTTCATCGGTGGTCGTGGACGGCCGGTGCCCGCGCGGCTGGTCGGCATGATCGAGGACACCGAGGCCAAGACCGCCCGCCACACGGGCATGACGCTGCAGATCGCCTTCAACTACGGTGGCCGCGCGGAGCTCGTGGACGTGGCACGGCGCATCGCCGCCGACGTGGCCGAGGGCAGCCTGAGGCCGGAGCGCATCAGCGAGCGCACGATCCAGGACCGGCTGTACGAGGCAGGCGCCCCCGACGTGGATCTGCTGGTGCGCACGAGCGGGGAGCAGCGGCTGTCCAACTTCCTCATGTGGCAGTCCGCCTACGCCGAGCTCGTGTTCACCGAGGTGCTCTGGCCGGACTTCGACCGCCAGCACCTCTGTGCCGCCGTGGCGGAGTTCCAGCGCCGCCAGCGCCGCTTCGGGGCGGTGTGAGACAGGCCCGGCCCCCTTCGGCTGACGGTGTGATGGGGGCCGGGTGGGCCGGGTCGGCGATCCCCATCGGGCGCGCGGTGGTGCTGGCGTTGTGTGATAGTGATGCTGGCCGGATCGGTCCGCGGCCGAGAGAGGAAGCCATGGCCAGCAAGGACAAGGGCGGCAAGAGCACCAAGACGGCGGCATCCAAGACGCTGAAGCAGAAGCGGGCAGCCAAGCGGGACAAGAAGAGCAAGAGCTCAGAGCACAAAGCGGTGTAGGCACCCGCGTGAGCGCGTCGCCCTCACGCAGCAGGGCGTCGAACCGGTCGAGGTCGCAGTCGACCGCCTCGGCGGGCGCGCGCAGCCCGCCGCCGCCCCCGACGATGTAGCGGCTCGCGCCCCGCCGGTCGGGCTCGAGCCGGCCGCGCAGCGTGGAGGCATAGGTGTCGAGGGTCGCGGTGGCGTTGACCGGCGGGGCGTCGCCCCACATGAGCTCGGCCAGCCGGCCCTTGGACACGACATGACCCCCGCTCGAAGAGCAGAATGCCGAGCAGCTGGCGGGGCTTGGCGCCGCCCAGGTCCCGCGGTCCCAGGCGGCGTCCATCCACGCTCAGCTCGAGCGGCCCGAACACCCGGGCGATGAGCATGGCGCCTCCCCGGCGGCCGCGTGCGGAGCATCCACACGCGCCGCCACCCATTCTGGCGCACCCGTCGCCCCCGGAGGCGTCAGCAGCCGCCAGCTCCAGGGTGGTGGGAATTCTCGACGCCTACCACATCGATTTGGCGGGGTCGTGCCCTGGCACACCTGCGGAAGCTGTTGGGTGGCACGCTCACCTCGATGACGGAGCCGGGGCCCATGCCGGGCAGTTCCGCGTTGGTGAGCCCGCTCATGCGCCGGTGCTCGCCGGCGCGTGCGAGATGGTTGCCCAGCGGTCTTCGCGGGTCGTGCTCTGGTAGGCGGCGAGGTTGATCATGACGTGACTGAACCGGAACGTGTCCCCGCCGGTGCGTTCGATGAAGCGCTTGCGTTCCAGCGTGTCGAGGTGGCGCTCGATGAACGGTCCGGCGTCGTCGGGGAGGAGCGCTGAGAGGGCGTTCCGG
>SKPY01000413.1 GCA_007119305.1 Nitriliruptorales bacterium | reverse complement strand
TCGGCGAGGGCGGCGGGCTTGCGGCCGGCGAGCACGAGCCCGACCGCGACGTCCGACGGGTCGGTGGCCACCAGCCGCCGGCCCTGCCGCCACAGCCACGGGATCTGCGCGAGCGCGCAGTTCGACGCGCGCAGCAGCGGGTTGGCGCCACGCCAGCGCTGGCGGGGCACCTGCCAGCCGAGCAGGGCGTGGCCGTTGTTGGCCACCACCACGGTCTCCAGCCCGTCCGGTTCGGCCTTGCCCCACACGCCGTGCAGCGGCGCACCGTCGTGGTGGCGCCACCGGCCCGGCGGCAACGGCACCGGCCCGGCCGGCGCGACCTCCCACAGCTTCCAGGTCAGCTCGTGCATCGCAGCGCTCCCTCTCGTCGTCGGATCAGGTGACTCGACGGTAGGAGCCAGCTGCGACAGCTCGAGCCGCGGCAGCGTGGGTGATCCACAGCCCGCCGCACGTGCAGGCGTCGCTGCCAGGCGGCACGTCGCGCGGGCGCGTTGCCCGCGCACGTACGATGGCGGTTGTCCACAGCCGCCGGCTGGGCACGCGCCCCGGAGGGACGGCCTTGGCGAAGATGTCGCGCATGAGCACGGGCAGCGCCGACTACACCCTGGCCGACCTGGAAGCGCTCGAGCGCGAGCGTCCCGAGCTCGGCCGCCTCGAGGTGATCGACGGCGCTTTGCACGCGACCGGAGACTCCGCCGTGGGCAACCGCCACCAGCTGCTGCTGCAGCGCCTGCATCTGCTGTTCGCCGCCGCCTGCCCGCCGACGCACATCGTGCGCCTCGCCACCTGGTGGCTGTCCCCGCGTGGCAAGATCCGCCCCGACGTCGCCGTCTACCGCGCCGGCGACGAGCCCGCCGACCGCGAGGGGGCCTTCCAGGTCGCACCACTGGCAAGCGTGGAGATCCTAGGCGACGACGACCACCACGACCTCGTGCGCAAGGACGCGCTCTACGCGCAGGCTGGCGCGCGCCGCGCCTACCTGGACTGGCGGCAGCGGCACGGCTGGTGGCTGCGCCTCGACGGCGCCGAGCACGACGGCGCGACCGCGGCGTGGCAGCTGGACGGCTGGCCCCCACTGCGGTTGGTGCGCGACGAGCTGCTCGCAGACTGACCCGTCACCGGACGACGCGCCGCTGGTTGCGGCGCCGACGCGGACGGGAACGGTGGTCCCATGCGCTTTGCCGCCCCCGACTACGTGGTCCTCGTCGTCGCGGACCTCGACCGCGCCCTGGCCTTCTACACCGACACGCTCGGCCTGCCGCTCGGGCACCGCTCCGGTCCCTACGCCCAACTCGACACCGGCACGACCCGCCTCGCGCTGTTCGAGCGGGCGGCGATGGGCCGCACCCTGGGAGCCGAGCTGCGCGCGCCCGACCCTGACGCGCCGGGCTTCGAGCTCGGCTTCAAGGTCGCCGACGCCGACGCGGCCTACGCCGAGCTCGTCGCCGCCGGGGCCGAGCCGGTCACCCCGCCCACCGACCGTCCGTGGGGCCAGCGCACCGCCTACGTCCGCGACCCCGACGGCCACCTCGTCGAGCTCGCCGCGCCGGCGGGCTGACCACGACGAGGACGTCCGGGCGAACCCTCGCTCCCTTCTGGTCCCTCACTCACGCCCTGGAGCAGTGCGCAGCATGATCAGCGACAGCACCGAGGGTTCGATGGCCTCGAGCGCGTGGGGCTCCTTCGGTGCGAGGTAGACGCAGTCACCGGCGGCCAGGTTATGGTCCTGCCCCGCCACCCGAAAGCGCATCCGGCCCTGCACCAGCTGGACGACGACCGGCGGCGAGGCGGTGTGTTCCGTCAGCTGCTCCCCCGTGTCGAAGGTGAACACGACCACGCGCACCGCCTCGTTGTCCAGCAGCGTCCGCGAGGTCGTCGCAGACGGGGTCACCGGCAGCGACGCCAGCACGTCACTGATGACTGTCGTCTCCTCCATCGGCGATGGGCTCATGTCACACTCCTCGTCGGGCGGCGGGTGGACTGTGCGAGCCGCCGCATCTGGTCAGGCCGAGGCCGTCCAGGCCCAGCTTCGCCGGCCAGCGTAGATGGCGTCCGGCGCGGCGCCCGGACTGCCGCACCTCACGTGCGGCCGACGACGACGCGGTCCGCGGCGAGCCGGACCCGGTGGCCCGCCGCCGCCGAGCGGTCGAGCAGCTCGCGCAGCAGCGCCGGCTCCGGGGTGGCGGGCCGCTCCTCGATCGTGGCCCGGGCCACGTCGGCTTCGAGCCCGTTGAGGATCTGCCAGCGGCGCAGCTCGACCGGCAGGCACAGCACACGGCGGCCGAGGCGACGCCACCCCCACGCGCGGGTCACCTCGACCAGGCCATCGGCGACGACCTGCAGGTCATGCACGACGATCGCCCCCTGGCGCCGTGCCGGCGTGTTCGGGACGGCGGTGCCGATCAGCACACGCTCGGGGCGGAAGGCTGCGGCGAGCAGCACGAGCTCGCACACGGTCCGCGACGGGCGGTCCGGGTCGAGGCCGCGCAGGGCGATGACCGCGCTGGGCCGGTCGGTGCCGACCG
>SKPY01000253.1 GCA_007119305.1 Nitriliruptorales bacterium | reverse complement strand
TGACCGTCGAGGACGTGGTCACCGAGCGCACTGGGTTCAGGCTGGCTGGGCCGACGAGGATCGAGACCGCCATCGAGATCAGCAAGCATCACTTCCCGGACGGGGCAGAGGTCGTCTACCTCGCAAGGCAAGACGACTTCCCTGACGCCCTGGCCGGCGGGGTGGCCAACGACGGCCCGATCCTGCTGGTTCGCACGAACGTGCTGCCCGACGCGGTGGCGCACGAGATCGGCAGGTTGGATCCACGCACGGTCATCGCTCTCGGTGGCCCCGCTGCGGTCAGTCAGTCCGTCCTCGAGGCGGCGATCGCAGCTCGCTGACGGGTCGCCGGTAACCGGCGCTCAGCGCCCTTGGGCGCCAGCGCCGGTGCCGGCTGCCCGCCGCTCAGGACCGCGCGGCGACGCCGGCGAGTTCAAACCGGATGGGCAGCTCCAGCAGCCCGTAGACGCCGGCGGGGGTGTCGTAGCTGGGCGCGCCGGCGAGCTCGAGACGGGCGACCCGCTCGGCGAGGAAGCCGATGGCCTCCTCCAGTTCAGCGCGGGCGAGCGCCGCGCCGAGACAGAAGTGCGGCCCGGCGCCGAAGGACAGCGGCGTGGCCTCGCCTCGCTCTGCGGTGATGTCGAACACATCCGGGTCGGTGAAGACCGCGGGATCGTGGTTGGCGGTCAACGCACAGGCGAACAGCACCGTCCCGGCCGGGAAGACGACGTCGCGCAGCGTGAGGTCGTCGGTGACGAGCCGGGCGGTGAACGGCGCGATCGGCTCGAAGCGCAGCACCTCCGCGACCGCGGCGGGCACGAGCGTGGGGTCCGCGGTGAGGGTCGCCCACTGGGAGGGATGCTCGGCGAACAGTTTGACCGCGTGGGCGAGCTGTGCCTGGGTCGTGTCGACCCCGCCGACAAGGACGGAGCTGACCAGGTGGACGCACGCATCCTCAGAGAGCTCGCCGGCGTTGCGCGCCGCCCGGAGGGTCGCCAGCAGGTCGTCGCCGTCCGCGTCACCGGGCCGCGCGAGGAGATCGCGGACGTAGCGCTCGAACTCGGCGGCGGCCTGGTCGATGCGGTCGAGCCTGCCGGCGACCTTGATCGGGTCGAACACGCCCTGGATCCAGTAGGCCCACTCGCCGAGGCGCTCGGCGTCGCTGACGGGCGCGCCGACGATCTCGGCGATCATCCGCGCCGGGTAGGGCTTTGCGACGGTGGACACGAACTCGCATGCGCCGTCGATTGCCACGGCGTCGAACAGCGCCGCGACGTGCCTGCGCATCGCCGGGCGGAGGCGCTCGGCAGCCTTGGGCAGGAAGGGAGCCTGCACGAGCCCGCGGAGCCGGCGGTGCTCGTCGCCTCCGAGGTTGATGAGATTGCCCGACAGCTGATCGTGCATCGGTCCGTCGGTGACGCCCTGCAGCTCGAGGATCTCGAGCGCGGGCATGCGGGCCCGCCGGGTCCGCAGGAGGACGTCAACCGGCTCGTGATCGAGCAATACGTAGCCGAGCGGCTCGGCCGCGGCGAGCCAGCTCTGCTCGCGCAGCCCCTTCATCACCTCGTGGAAGCGTGCACCGACGAGGGTGGGGTCGGTGTAGTCGAGCACCGGAAGATCGAGCTCGGTGACCGTCTTCATCGCTACCCCTTGCCTCGTCGGTCATCGCGACGGCAGGACGCCGCCCGCGACCGGCTCGAGTCGAGCGCGGACCACCTGGCCTGCCTCGGCCACGGGGACGCAACGATACGCTACGAGCGCGCCGGCAGGAGGCTCAGGAGCGGGCTGCGTGTCCGCAACGGCGAGGGGGTCCGGCGGTATCGTTGGCGCGGCGCGGGCACGGTGCTGCCGCAGGGCCGAGGGTGTCGGGGTGGCGGCCGCGCAAGGGGGCCGCTGACGTGAAGGAGTGGGACGATGCCGCGGGACGAGGCCGGCCCGAGGATCGTGCTGGCTCCTGCAGCTGTTGGCCGCCGTGCCGGCCTGTTCGTCGTGCTTGCGCTCGGGCTGTCGTGGGTGCCGCTGGGGGTGCTGGCAGCCACGACCCGCGACCCCGCGGCCGATGGTCTATCGGGGTTACTGTTCCTGGCCGGCGGCTTGGGGCCGGGGCTCGCGGCACTCCTCACGGTCCGGGTCACCGACGGGCAGGGATCAGTACGCCCGTTCCTTGCTGGGCTCGTGCGCTGGCGCATGGGGCGGTGGGCCTTCGTGCTGCTTGCTCCGCTGCCGGTCGCGCTGGCGGCGGTGGGGCTGGCGGCCGTGACCGGGCCGGCGGGCTTCGACAGCGCAGGCCTCGCCTCCTGGTATCTGTTGCCTGCGTTGCTGCTTAGCGGAGTCGTGTTCGGCGGCCTCGAGGAGGTCGGCTGGCGCGGCTACCTGCAGCCCGTCCTGCAATCCCGGATGAGCGCGCTCATGGCCAGCCTCGCCGTCGGCGTCGTGTGGGCGGTGTGGCATGCACCGCTGTTCTGGCTGGCCTCCACCACGCAGGCTGAGGCTTCGCTCTGGTGGTTCGCGCTCGGCGCGGTCGGCCTCTCGGTGGTCTTCGCCTG
>SKPY01000422.1 GCA_007119305.1 Nitriliruptorales bacterium | reverse complement strand
GGGGTGTTGAAGTCCCCGTGGGCGTCGAACCACACCACGCTCGGGTCGGTGCCACGCCGGCGCAGCCCCGCGAGCACCCCGAGGGCGGTGGTGCAGTCGCCCGACGCCACGATGAGCTCCTCGTCGGGGTGGGCGGTCGCGACGGCGTCGGCGATGCGCGCGTGCAGGGGGAGCAGCCCGGCCCAACCCGCCTCGATGGGCGGCGGCAGCTCGAGCGTCCGGTCGGCAGCCACGGAAAGGTCGGGGAGGCGCTCGGCGAGGTGGTAGGGGGCGGCGAGGAGCATGGCGCCGCTGGGGTCACTCGCCGACTGCGGGCAGGGTGGTGGCAGCGGACCCGGGGGCCGGGGGCTGCTCGCCGGCCTGGTCGAGCACGCGCTCGCAGATGGCGCGCAGGGAGGCCACCTGCGCTGGCGACAGCGGGTCGAACAGCACGCTGCGCACCGCCGCGATGTGCCCGGGAGCCGCGGCAGTCAGCTGGGCGAAGCCCTCATCGGTCAAGGTGGCGAAGTAGCCACGCCGATCGGTGGGACAGCGTTCCCGGGCGACCCAACCTGCCTGCTCGAGCCGGTCGACCGCGTGGGACAGGCGGCTGCGCGACGACCGTGAGCGCCTAGCCAGCTCGCTCATGCGCAGGGTCCGGTCGGGCGCTTCGGACAGCAGCACGAGGATGTCGTAGTAGGCGAGGGGCATCCCCGCGTCGTGCTGCAGCTGGCGGTCGAGCTGCTCGAACACGTGCTTGGTCGCGCCGAGAAAGGCGCGCCAGGCCTGTTGCTCGTCAGCGCTGAGGGGACGTGCCGCCATGCCGACGATGATAGCGGATCGCCCAGGGATAGTTGAGTCCTCAACGTGGTTGAGCTGGCGGGGGTGCTGGCGGGGGTGTCGGAGGATGCGCCGCCGGCGCGGCATCTTCGGGTGGGCTGGCTGGGGTGCTGGTGGGGATGGGGGAGGATGCGCCGCCGGTTGCGGAAGGCGCCGCCACGGCGCCCCGGGTGCGCAGGTGCTACAACCATGGGCGGAGCCGACGAGGAGGCCGTGCGCGTGGAGGTTCGCAGGCAACGCAAGGACTCCACCGCGCCAGACGGCGGTCCCCTGGTGGGGCGCGGCTACCAGGCTCATGACGACGACGGGAACCCCCTCGACGCCGGTGCGCTGCATCCCGATGCGTTCGCGGGCATGGCGGTCGTCGGGGTGGAGCCCCGCACCGCTGAGCAGCGCCAGGCCCTCGCAACCGCGGCGTTCGGGCTGGGACGGCCGGTGAGGCTCGACGTCGACGCCGCGGCGGTGCGGGTGCTCGACGAGGACGGGGCGGCCTGCGCCGGCGCAGTCGACGACGACCTGCGGGAACCCACCGTGCGGCTGCTCGAGCGCGAGCCGGACCTGGCCACGTGGGTGAGCTGGGAGTGGTTGGGCGAGGCCGGCCGGTCCGCCATCACCGTGGCCCTCAGCCGCCCCGAGCTCGCGCCGCAACGGCTCGAACCGCCCCCGCAGCCCAGCGGCGCCCGAGCGCTCGTGCGCGACCGGCGGGTCTGGCTGGCGCTCGCGGCGGTGGTCGTGCTCCTGGTGGTCGCGTTCGTCTCGTGCGCGTGAGCCGCCCGCGCCCGCCGGCTACTGGCCGCGGTCGCCGGCGACCTCGGCGCGGACCTCGTCCATGTCGAGCTCCCGGATCTTGCCGAGGAGCTCGTCGATCGCCTCGCCGGGCAGCACCCCGGGCTGGCTGAAGAGCACGACCCGGTCGCGGATCGCCGTGAGCGTGGGGATGGAGCGGACGCCGAACTCGGCGGCCAGCTGCTGCTGCTCATCCGCGTTCACCTTGGCGAACAGCACGTCGGGGTGGCGCTCGCTCGCGGCCTCGAAGATCGGCGCGAACTGGTGACAGGGTCCGCACCACTCCGCCCAGAAGTCGAGCAGGACGATGTCGTGCTCCGCCACGGTGGCGTTGAAGCTGTCTGCGGTGACTGCGGTCGTCGGCATCGCTGGGTCTTCCGTCGGCATCGGGTGCAGCCACGACCAACGGCTCCCCGCGTGGTGGATATTCCCGGCCGGAGCGCAGCCGCGCGCCGTCGAACCCACTACCGCTGTCGTCAGGCCAGGCCGCGTGTGCGAAGATACGCTCACACAACCCGCAGATGGATGGCTGGAGCCGTCCGAGGAGGTGGAGTGGATGCGCACCCGACGCACCGCGGTCTTCGTCTGGCTTGCTGTGCTCGCCGTGCTGAGCCTCGTGCTCGCGGCGTGCAACGACGAGCTCGCCGAAGAGGCCGAGGACTTCGAGGTGGACGAACCCGACGTCGACGAGGTCGACGACCCGGAGGAGGAAGAGCCCGCCATCGACGAGGGCGACCCCGAAGACGATCCTGACGCGCAGGAGATCGCCTGGGCGACCTCCGATGTCGGCTCGGCAGGTCACACCGCCCTGGTGAACCTCGCCGCCCTGCTCAACCGTGAGTGGGAGGGCTACCGCATCGACGTGCTGCCCACCGCCGGCGCGGTCCAGAGCGTGATCGGCTACGCGACCGGTGAGTTCGACGGCTACTACGGCGCCGACATCGCCTTCTTCGAGATGGCGCAAGGCATCGACCGCTTCGAGGGCTTCGAGGACGACGCCGAGCGCTGGCCGGTCCAGACGTTCTGGGCCTACCCCATGGAGACCGGCCTTGCGATCCACGAGCGCGACGTCGACAACTTCACCGCGTGGGGCGACCTCGGCGGCGAGCCGGTGTTCACCGGACCGGCACCGTGGGACGTGCGCGCCAACCTCGAGCGGGCCATGGGCGAGCTCGACGTCGGCCACAACTACGTCGAGGTCGACACCGGCGTGGCCGGGACCACCCTCGACGGCGGTGAGATCTCCGGGCTCATCACCTACACCGCCGCGGAGGCGAGCGCGCCGCCGTGGTTCACGGAGGCTGAGCTGCAGACCGACATGCACGTGCTGAACCCCAGCGACGAGGAGGTCGCACAGCTCGAGGACGCCGGGTTCGAGGTCGTCGAGATCGACACCGGCGTGTTCGAGGCGCTCGGCGGTGACGTGGCGCTGTTCGTGCCGTTCTTCTACGGCTTCCACGTGGGCCTCGAGGTCTCCGAGGACGACGTCTACGACATGCTCAACGTCATCGACGCCCACGCCGACGAGCTCGCCGACGCCGACGCGTCCTACGCCGTGCTCGGCCAGGGCGTCGCCGAGCTGCAGCGTCGCGGCGTCGAGGCCGCGATCGACGACGTCGAGGTGCACCCGGGCCTCGCCCGCTGGATGCAGGAGCAGGGCGTCTGGGACGAGGCATGGGACGACCGCATCGCCCAGTAGGCGCGCGCACGGACCCCCGTCCGTGAGCGACGCGCCAGCCGAGCCCGACAGGCAGCTGCCTGCCTGGCTGACGCGCAGCGCCACCGCGGCCTTCTACGCGGTGGCGCTGTTCTTCGTCATCTACCTGCTGCGCTACTACGCGACCGGCGCCGGTGGACCGACCATGCTCGCCGTCGCCATGGTGCCGGTCGCCTACATCGTCGCGACCCTCGACGACATCCGGCGCGGGGTGCTGTACCCGCGCCTGTCTCCACTGGCTATGGCGGTCGTCGGCTTCGGGCTCGTCGGCATCGCCGCGGTTGCCGGCGGCTACCTCTTCGCCGAGTTCGAGGCGATCCGCTTCAGCCGGCTCGGGCGCTGGACGACCTGGGACCTCGTCGCCGGCGGCACCCTGATCGTGCTGCTGCTGGAGTACAGCCGGCGCAAGTACCTGCCGCTGTTCATCTTGAACCTGGCGCTCATGGCCTACGTCGTGTACGGCGACATGGTGCCGGGGCTGTTCCGCCATTCCGGCCTGTCGTGGCGCCGGGTCATCACGTCGATGAGCCTGGAGACGACCACGGGCATCTTCGAGCGGCTGCCGCAGCTCGCCCTCACCCTGATCGGGTCGTTCATCCTCGTGCTCGCGGCGTTGCGGGCGTTCGGCGCCATCGACTCGATCCTCAAGGCGGCGTCGCGCCTGGCGGTACGCTCCCCGCATCTGCTCCCGCAGGCCGCGGTGATCGGCTCGTTCGGCGTCGCCGCGGTCAGCGGCAGCGGCGCGGCGAACGCCGCCACGACGGGCTCGGTCACGATCCCCGCGCTCATCAGCGCGGGCATGACCAAGGTGCGGGCTGCAGCGATCGAGACCGCCACCTCCCTCGGCGGGCAGCTCATGCCGCCGCTGATGGGCATCGCCGCCTTCCTCATGGCCGACTTCATGGGCGTGAGCTACTTCGACGTGGTCGCGCGTGGGTTCGTGCCGGCGTTCATCTACTTCGCCGGCGTCAGCTTCGCGGTCTACCTGCTGTCCGCGCGGGCGGGTCGGCTGCCGGCCGTGCCCGACGTGGGCCCGCTCGGCCTGCTCGACAAGGCCAACCTCGCCGGCTACGCGCTCGCGATCGCCGGGCTGATCTACCTCATGGGGGTGCAGCGGGCGCCGGCGATGCAGTCGGCCCAGCGGGTCTTCGTCATCCTCGCGGTCGGGCTGAGCGTCGCGTTCCTCATCCGCGCGCTGCGTCGCCCGGAGAGCCGCAGCCCCGCCTTCCTCGGCCGGCCCTACGCGCGCTTCGTCGAGACGTTCGCGCGGATGACGTCCGAGCTCACGCTGCTGCTCGCCGTGCTCGGCCTCGTCACCGCGGCGTTCACCATCACCGGCGTGCCGACGAAGGTCGGCTTCCTCATGCTCGAGGTCGCCGGGGTCAGCGTGGCCGCCATGGCGCTGCTCGCGTTCGCGTTCGGCTATGTCGTCGGGATGGGCCTTCCGCCGGCGCCGACCTACATCATCGTGGCCGTGGTCATCGCGCCGTTCATGATCGCCGCGGGCGTCAACCCGTGGGTGGTGCACTACTTCGCCTTCCTCATCGCCGTGTTCGGCGAGCTGTCCCCACCGACCTCCCTGACCGCGGCCGTGACGTCGCGGATCGCCGACGCGTCGTTCATGCGGACGATGTTCCGGGCGCTGGAGCTGTGCCTCCCGCTGCTCGTGCTGATGGTGGGGATCTTCGCCTGGCCGCACCTGGTGCTGGAGCCGGGCCTCCCGCAGCTCCTGCCGGCGCTCATGGTCCTCGCCGTGACGGCCGGCCTGACGATCGGCATCCACGGCTGGTACAGCGACACCCCAGTGATCAACCAGGGGTTGAAGCTGCTCGTCGCGGGGGTCTCCGTCGCGCTGCTGTTCCGGCCCCCCCTGGTCACCGCGCTGGTGCTCGCCACGGGGATCGCCGCCGCGGTCGTGGCCGGCTGGTGGCGGACGCGCCAGCAGGCGGGGGTCGGGGCCCCTGCGGCATGATCCGGTGGCCCGCGTCGGCTCGCTGCGGCATGATCCATGACGGTGGCCGGCGTCGAGGCCCCCTGTTGCGGTGGTCCGGACGAGGGTGGGTTGGCGGTGAGATGCGGTGGCAGATGAGCGGACCGGGATGGAGGCAGCGTGATGGGAGCTGACGGCGACGGCGCACGGGCAGCGCTCGTGCTCGCCGGCACGAAGGGCCTGGGCCGAGGCTGCGCCGACGCCCTCGTCGATGCGGGCCACCGGGTCATGGTGTGCGCCCGCACGGCCGCAGACGTGGCTGCGACGGTGGAGGAGCTGCAGGCCCGGCGACCGGGCGCGGAGGCGGACGGGACGACGGCTGACGTGCGCGACCCGGCCGCGCTCGAGGCGCTGTTCACCCGCGTCGACGAGCGCTTCGGGCGCCTCGACGTGCTGGTCGCCAACGCTGGCGGTCCGCCTCCGGGCGACTTCATGGACCTCGACGACGCCGCCTGGGAGGAGGGCTTCGCGCGCACGTTCATGAGCGCCGTGCGGGCGCTGCGCCTCGCGGTGCCGCGCATGCGTGAGCGGGGCT
Organism: Nitriliruptorales bacterium; assembly: GCA_007119305.1. GTDB lineage: Bacteria > Actinomycetota > Nitriliruptoria > Euzebyales > Egibacteraceae > SKPY01. The sequence goes on along the minus strand of SKPY01000422.1, from coordinate 4,011 downwards.
TCGGCCGGCTGGTGATCATCGGCTCGTCGAGCGTGCGCCAGCCGCTGCCGGGCCTCGCGCTGTCCAACGCCTACCGTCCGGCGCTCGTCGGCGTCGCGAAGTCCCTCGCGGTGGACGTCGCCGCCGACGGCATCACCGTGAACATGGTGTCACCCGGCCGCATCGACACCGAGCGCATCCGGGCGCTCGACGCCCGTGTGGCCGAGCGCCGGGGGACGACACCGGAGGCGGTGCGCGCCGAGAGCGAGCAGGCGATTCCCGCCGGCCACTACGGCCAGCCCCACGACCTCGGCGCGGTCGTGGCCTTCCTCGCCTCCGAGGCTGCGGGCTACGTCACCGGGCAGAGCATCCTCGTCGACGGCGGCGCCACCCCCACCCTGCCCTGACCCGCGCCCCTGCCCTGTGGGTGTCCCGGCGCTCACACCTCGGCGGGTTGGGGGGCGCTGGCCGGCTCGGCGCGGCCCGCCGCGAGGTGCACGGTGAGCCAGCGGCCGGCCGCGGCGACGACCGGCAGGAGCGCCAGGCAGATGGCCGCGCCGAGCCCGAGGGTGACCGCCACGTCGGCGAGCGTGGCCCCCTCGACACTGACCGCGAACGCGGGCTGCAGGAAGTAGTACGACGGCAGCGCGTAGGCCGGCCAGCTCGGCAGGCCCGGCCAGATGAAGACGACCGCGGGCAGGAACAGGATGATCCCGCCGGCCTTCCAGGCGGCGAAGAGGGTGTTCGTGTCCTGCGCCCACGCGCCGAGCAGCAGCCCGATCTCGGCCATCATCACCGCGCCGAGCGTGAGCGCGAGCATGACCGCGAGTGGCTGCGCGCCGAACGCATCGTTGAGCGCGAGCGTGACGGTGCCGGCCAGGAGGCCGAGCAGGATGCCCAGCGCGGCCTTGGCCACGAGCACCTCGCCCATCGAGGCCGGGCTGGCCAGCAGGGCGTGCAGGGTCCCGCGCTCCTTCTCCTCCACGAGGCTGGCGGCCGGGACGAACCCGCCGGGGATCGCCACGGCGTAGAGCACGAGCAGCGGCAGCAGCCGCAGGTCGAGCGGCAGCGTGGCCTCGCCGAGCTCGACGACGTCCACGCTGACCGGCGCCTGCGCGTCGGCGAGGCCGCGCACGAGGTCGATCACGCTCGCGGTCAGCACGGCCCGGTCTGCCGGGACGCTGTCGCCTGCGAGCCACAGCTCCAGCGGCGGCAGCTCGCCGGAGCGCACCGCGTCGTCGAAGCCGGCCGGCAGCACGAGGCCCGCGTCGTACGCCCCGTCGGTCACCTCGGCGCGCAGGCGCTCGGCGTCGTCGTGCAGGTGGACGGCGACCCCCGGCAGCGCCTGCGCCTCGGCGGTGAGCTGCGAGCGCCCCTCGTCGACGAGCCCGAGCGCGGGCTCGGCGCCGAACAGGTCGCCGAAGACCCCGCGGACGAGGACGGTCATCACGACGGGCACGACGAGCGCCCACAGCACGATGGGGGAGCGGGGGCCGAGCTGCAGGTCCTTGCGGAGCACCTGCCAGATGCGGTTCGGGTTCATGGCCACCGCCTCCCTACGCCCGGGCCACCCGCCGGGCGAGCACCGCCGTGCCGGCCGCGAACGCGACCGCGCACCACGCCGCGAGCACCGCGAGGTACGGCCACACCTCGGCCCAGCCAGCGCCGCGGGTGGTCGTGCGCACCAGGGTCTCGACGAGCCCGTAGCTCGGCAGCGCCTGCACCCACAGGGCCGGCGTCCCGGGGAAGAGGACGGCGAACGCGGGCACCATGAGCGGGATGAAGAACAACACGCTCCAGAACACGATCGCGACGAAGTCCTGGCCGGTCGCGCCGGCCATCAGTCCGAAGCCGGTGACGAGCAGCGCGCCGAGCAGCAGTGCGAGGAGGATCAGCGCGGGCGCGTGGACGAGCGTGCCCGTCACGAGCGCGATGAGCACCGCCTGGCCGAACGCGAGCCCGGTGCCGAGCAGCGCCTTGGCCGCGAGGAGGTCGCCGACCCGGGCCGGCGTGACGAGCACCGCCGCAGCGGTGCGCTGCGCGATCTCGATCGCCACGAGCGACGCCAGCGCGAACATCTCCATGAGCAGCACGACGAAGATCAGCAGCGGCCGCAGCTGCTCGCGCAGCGCCACGGGGTCGCCGGCGCGGTCGACGCCGAGCACCATCTCGTCGAGCTCGGGCATGGTGACGGGCAGCGGGTTGCCGGCGAGCTCGTGGGCGATCTCGCGCACGCCCGCGGCGAGGGCGCCCTGCAGGCCCTCCGGCGCCTGTCCGGCGATCAGCACCCGCACGGTGGTCGGGCGACCGGCAGCGGCCGCCGCGAGGAAGTCCGCGGGGAAGTCGAGTCCGGCGACGAGGTCGTCGCCGGCGGCCACGGCCTCCTCCAGCGCCTCGGCCGAGCGGAAGACGGTGACGTCGAGGCCCTCCTCGCCGGCGTCGTCGAGCCCGGCTTCGAGCAGCGCCTCCGCGCCGGGCAGGTGCACGCCGACGGGGAGCTGCTCCTCGACGGTGGCCGGCAGCACCCAGAACAGGCCGCCGAACATGACCAACCCCAACACGGTGATGAACAGGTAGAAGCGGTCGCGGAGGAACAGCCGCACGTCCTTGGCCACGATCGCCGTCACGGCGTTGCGCGTGTGCGCCATGGCGCCCCGCCTACTCGAGGCCTCTGCCGGCGAAGTCGACGAAGACGTCCTCGAGCGTGGCCTCCTCGGTGTGGATCGTGAGCAGCCCGTCCCGGCCGATGAGCGCGCGCAGCTCCTCGCCGTCGAGCGCCACGACGGTCTCCTCTACCGTGTCGCCGACCTGCCGGCGCACCCGGACCGAGCGCTGCCCGTGCGTGAGCTTCAGCCGCTCGGGCGCGTCGAGCGCGAGGATCCGGCCTTCGTTGATGAACGCCACCCGGTCCGACAGCGCGTCCGCCTCGTACATGTCGTGGGTCGTCAGCAGCACGGCGACGCCCCGCTCGGCCTCCGCGCGGATCAGCGCCCTGATCGAGCGGGCCGAGACCGGGTCGAGGCCGTCCGTCGGCTCGTCGAGGAACAGCACGTCCGGGCGGTTGACCAGGGCGCGCGCGACGGTCAGGCGCTGGCGCATGCCCTTGGAGTAGCCGCTCACCCGGTCGCGGCCGCGCGTCCCGAGCCCGACGCGCTCCAGCAGCGCATCGAGGTCGACGTCGGCCAAGCCGAACAGGCGGGCGAAGAACGCGAGGTTCTCCCGGCCGGACAGGTTCGGGTAGAGGTTCTTCTCCTCGAAGACGACGCCGATGCGGGCCTGGATCTGCATGCGCTGCTGCGGCATCGGCATGCCGAGCACCTCGATGCGTCCCGCCGCTGGCGGGAGCAGGCCGATGAGCATCTTGATCGTGGTGGACTTGCCCGCGCCGTTCGGGCCGAGCAGGCCGAGGATCTCGCCGCGTGACACGGACAGCGACACCCCATCGACGGCCACGCGGTCACCGTAGGCGTAGTGCAGATCGTCAGCCCGCAGGGCGGGCTCGTCAGTGACGGCCACACCGAGGATCCTGCGCCATCTCGGGCGCGCGGGGCAAGGCCGATCCGCCCTGTGCAGGGGGACGGTCGTCAGCGTAACGCCCGTGAAGGCGTGGGCAGAACACGACCCGCGCCGTCAACAACAGGCGCAGCTGGCGATTGCGACGCAGCAGCGATCGGCGCCGCTGGCCGGGCGGCCTCACCCGGAACGATCCACCGTGGCTTCGCGGACCCAGCCATCAGCATCCGCACGCGACACCGCTTCGCGCACGGCGGCCCGATCACGCTCGGGCTGATCCTCGGCGGCGATGTCACTGAGCGGCTGTGCGCGCAGCGGCTGCATCGTCAACCGCAGCGCGAACCCACACGCGCCCAGCACCCGCTCCAGCGTCTCCAGGTCAGGCACCGCCTTGCCCCGCTCGTACCGGTTGATCGCGGCGGCGGACGTCCCCGCTCGAGCCGCAAGACCACGCTGGGTCAAGCCCGCCGAGCCTCGAGCCGCTCGCACGAGGTCCTGCAGCGACGCCAACTCAGCTTC
>SKPY01000089.1 GCA_007119305.1 Nitriliruptorales bacterium | reverse complement strand
GGGCGTGCTCGCGGCTGTGTCGGTTCCGCCTGCCCGGGCGTCCGGGGACGGCCTGCCCGTCCGGGTGATGACCTACAACCTGCAGATGGGCTTCGACATCCACGGACGTCACGCCGTGGACCGGCAGGCAGCGGTCATCGCCGCCGACGGCGCCGACATCGTCGGGCTGCAGGAGGTGTCACGGGGTTGGCTGGTGAACAGCGCCACCGACGTGCTGCCGCGCCTCGCGGAGCAGACAGGCCTTCCCTACGTGTTCACCCCCGCCGCTGATCCCGTGTGGGGCAACGCGATCCTGTCGCGCTACCCGCTGCGGCTCGTCGAGGAGGTCGTGCTGCCGCAGGGCGAGGCGCCGATGACACGCAGCGTCCAGGCGGTGGTGGTGGACCTCGGCGCGGGTGAGGAGCTGGCAGTGGTGAACACGCATCTCACGCACACCGCGGAGGACGCCGACCTGCGCGCCGAGCAGATCGAGGTCGTCGATCGGGTCGCGCGCGACCTCGCCCACGAAGGCCGTCCCGTCGTCGTCCTGGGCGACCTGAACGCCGAACCCGGCACGGCGGAGATCGCGCCGCTGGAGGCCTGGCTCGCGCATGCCTCCGCCGAGGACCCGCCGCCGGGCACATGGCCGTCGTGGGGGCCGTTCGAGCTCATCGACCACATCCTCGTCGCCGACGACCTGGACGCGCGCGACTACCGGGTCATCGACACGCAGGCCTCCGACCACCTGCCCTCGTCAGCGGTGCTCGACCATCGGTGAGCCCGCGCACCGCAGACCCCTGGGGTGGCATGCCCTGCGCGGGCACACCAGGCCGGCGCGCAGGCGTACGCCGGCGCACCGGGGCCAGTCGGCTCAGGCACGCGCGTCGCGGGCGCTCGTGCCGTCTGCGTGCACCGGGGTGACGAGGCGGATGCGCAGGAAGAGGAGCGGGGCGGCAGCGGCGATCCAGACACCGACAAGCGTGTAGCGCAGGAACCGCAAGGCCAGCGCAAGCGGCTCGTCACCGCCCGGGAAGACCGCGCCGAGGCCCATCCACAGGACGACGACGCCTACGAGCCCGAGCGGATAGCACACGAGCCGGCGCCACAGCTCGAACGCGGGTGCGAAGCCCCCGGCGGTGCGGTGAAGCCAGATGAGCCCGAGCCCGAGGCCGCACAGCGCCCCAGCCGGCGTGAACACCCCCTCCACGGTCATCGGGTCGAGCACGAGGTCGGGATCGGCCGCCGCGGCGTTGGCGGCCCACTCGGCGGGCAGCTCCCAGCCGGCGCGCAGCGTGCTGACCACGAGGGCGAAGGCGATGAGCACGCCCGGTGCGGCGAGCGCGAGCACGACCTGCCCGACGGTAGACAGGCGGCCGATCCAGCTGCGCACCTGCGGTTCGAGACGCACGTAGGCCATGAGCAAGGCGATGCCGACCATCCAGCCGACGAGGGTGTCCTCCACGGCGTGGACCCCTACGACCCAGCGCGACAGCCCGACGGCAGCCATCAGGGTGAACGCGGCGATCCACGCCCACGATCGGGCGACGCCGTGCGCGAGCACGCCCCACACCACGACGCTGTTCTGCGCGTGGCCGGAGGGCACACCGAACGAGTACTCGATCACGTGCGCTTCGACCTCGTCGCTCACCCAGAAGGGCCGCGGGGTGGCGAAGGCGAGCTTCAGCGCGCTGTTGAGGCCCGCCGAGATGAGCAGCATCGCGCCCATGCGCACGCCGATGCGCGGGCTGACCGACCAGTACAGGAGCGGGAACACGAGCACGTAGAAGTCCTCGTCGCCGAGGAGCGTGAACACCTCGGCGACCGGCACGAGCCAAGGGGCGTTCGCCTGGAGCCAGATGATGAGGTCGACCGACGCTTCACCCATCGGCTAGGCCTCCTCGAACAGCGCCGCGTACTCGTCGAGCACGTCGGGGTTGGCGAGCGCGTCCCGGTTGTCGACCGGCTCGCCCGCGAGCACCTTGCGCACGGCCTTCTCGACCTTCTTGCCCGACAAAGTGTAGGGCACGTCGCTGACCGCGAACACGTGGCGCGGGACGTGCCGGGGGGTGGTGGCCTCGCGGATCTCGCGCTTGAGGCGCTCCACGAACGCGTCGTCGAGCTCGACGCCGTCAGCGAGCCTGACGCACAGCACGACCTCGAGGTCGCCATCGACCGGGCGTCCCACGACGACCGAGTCGAGCACCTCGGGCACCTGCTCGACCGCCCGGTAGATCTCCGCGGTGCCGATGCGGACCCCACCGGGGTTCAGGGTCGTGTCGCTGCGCCCGTAGATCACCACGCCACCGTGCGGGCGGATCTCGATGTAGTCGCCGTGGGTCCACACCCCGGGGAAGTAGGTGAAGTACGCGTCGCGGTAGCGGCTGCCGTCGGGATCGTTCCAGAACCCGAGCGGCAGCGAGGGGAAGGGCTTGGTGCACACGAGCTCGCCCTTCTGGCCGAGCACCGGGTTGCCGCGCTCGTCCCAGGCCTCGACCGCCATGCCGAGCGTGCGCGCCTGGAGCTCGCCGCGGCGCACCGGCAGGATGGGTGCGCCGCCTGCGAAGCAGCCGATCAGGTCGGTGCCGCCGGACACGCTGGCGAGCAGCATGTCCTCCTTCACGTGCGCGTAGCACCAGTCGAACTGCTCGGGGTTGAGCGGCGAGCCGGTCGACAGCAGCGCCCGCATGCGCGCGAGGTCCGCGCTCTGTGCCGGCACCGCACCCGCGTTCGCGTTCGCGGCCAGGAACTTCGGGCTGGTGCCGAAGTGGGTGATGCCGTGGCGCTCGGCGAGGCGCCACAGCACACCGAGGTCGGGCTGGCTGGGAGCGCCGTCGTAGCAGACGACGGTCGCCTCGCTCGCCAGCGCCGACACGAGCCAGTTCCACATCATCCAACCGCAGGTCGTGAACCAGAACACGACGTCGCCGGCCTGCACGTCGCTCTGCAGCCGGTGCTCGGCCAGGTGCTTGACCAGCGTGCCCGCAGCGCCGTGCACGATGCTCTTCGGTGCCCCCGTCGTGCCCGAGGAGTACATGATGAAAAGCGGATGGTCGGGCGGCAGCTGCACGAACTGCGGCTCGGTCTGCTCGCCGGACACGAGCACGTCGTAGCGCACGACCGCTGCGTGCGGCAGCTCGGCGCGTTGCCCGGCGAAGTCGACGAGCACCACGTGCTCGATGGCCTCGATGTCGCGGAGCACGCGGGTGAGCTTGTCGGCGGTCGGGTGCGTCTGACCGTTGTAGCGGTAGCCGTCGACGGTGCACAGCACCTTGGGCGCGATCTGCCCGAAGCGGTCGACGATGCCCAGCGGGCCGAAGTCGGGCGAGCACGACGACCAGACCGCGCCCAGCGACGTCGCCGCGAGCATGAGCACCACCGTCTCCACGCAGTTGGGCATCAGCCCCGCCACGCGGTCGCCTTGCGTGACCCCGAGATCGGCCAGGCCCTGCTGGGCGTTGGCGACCCGGCGGCGCAGCTCGTCTGCGGTCACGGTCTCGTCGTCGCGGCCCTCACCCGCGCCCACCAGGGCCACCGCGTCACCACGCCGGCGCAGCAGGTTCTCCGCGAAGTTCAGCTCCGCGCCGGTGAACCACTCGGTGCCGGGCATGCGCGGCTCGCCCATGATGACGTCTGGCACGCGGCTGGCGACGACCTCGCAGTCGCGCCACACCTTGTCCCAGAACGCAGGCAGGTCGTCGACCGACCACTGCCACAGGTCCGCGTAGGTCTCCGGGGAGCCCGGTGCCGTCGCGCGAAACCGGTGCAGCAGCGTGGCTTCGATCTGCGCACGGGACGGCTCCCACAGGATCTCGCTCATCATCCTCGCTTCATCCCTTGTTCCGCATCCGCTGCCGCGCGCCGTGCGCGACACACCCGCATGCTACGGAACCCGTGGCGCCGCCGGTGACAGGGCGGCGTGATCGGTGCAGGGCCGGCGGCGCCGGGCCGGTCAGCCGGGATGCGGCCAGGTCTGCACGGCGGCGCGCGCGAACGCGACACCCTGCGCGGTCGGGCGCTCCCGCGCGCCGCCGCTGTATGCACGCGGGAAGGCGCCGACGCGGCGCAGCACCGCGGTGGTGTCCAAGGCCGCGTGGGCGGCCATCGTCGCTGTGACGGGGGTGCCGTCACCGCCCCGCCACCCGATCGCGGTGAGGAGCTCGGCCACGGTGGCGTGCAGGTCGTCGGGGGCCTGCGCCGCAACGAGGAGGAGCGTGAGAAGCCCTGCTTGCGTCTCGCTGTCGTCGCGTGACCGTGGCGGCAGGTGCTCGGCGACGTGCCACCACAGGGCCACCGCGTCCTCGCGGAGGGCGCGTCCGCGGGTGGTCAGGACGAGGCGCCCGCGGTACTTGCGCGCCAGCCCCATCCGCTGGGCGGTCTCGCGCAGGTGCAGCACCGGCATGGTGAGGTGCTCGCGGTTGCCCTTGCCGATCCACTCCTCGCCGAGGCCGAGCTCGTCGACGGCGGCTTCGACGTGGGCGGGCGGCAGGTACCCGGAGCCCGTGAGCTTGATGCCGTCGCCGCCCACACGGTTCAGCAACCACGTGTATGCCCCGACCATGCGCGCGGCGGTGGCGTCATCGATCGAGACGGGCTCGTCGAGCTGCGCGCCGGAGATGAGCTGACGCAGCCGGCGGCGTGCCGGCGCGGTTCTGACCGCGGCGAGGAGGTCGGCGAGCGGCTCGGGGACCTCGCTGGCGGTGCGCTTCTCGGGGACCTCGCCGACGGTGCGCTGGTCGGGGCGCTCGCCACCGGCCCGCCCCGAGACCCCGTCGAAGCCGAGACCGGCGAGCGCGCGGTTGATCGCGTCGCGGTCGAAGGGCGACAGCGCAAGGTTCTCCGGGTCGATCTCGTCCCCGTAGAAGCGCGCGAGCTCTGCCACCGCCTCGGTGTGGTCGGGGCGCGTGGAGTCGGTGGCCGCCGCGATGAGCTCGAAGCCGTAGACGCCGCCGCAGTCCTCGGGTGGACCGGCACGCCGCCCGGCGGTGCACACCGCCCGGGGCGCGGCAGCGCCGCGGGGCAGGACGGCCTCGAGCTTGATCGTGTGCTGCCAGTCGTCCCCGAAGTCGTAGACGTAGAACATGCGGTCACCGACGTCGACGAGCACCTCGTCGAGCCGCACCTCGTGCTCGGGCACGCCGAGGTCAGGGTCGCCGGCCTCGAAGGGACCCAGGTAGTACTCGGTCTCAGGGCCGTAGTACCGCGGGCCTGAGGCAAACCGGTGAAGGTGGCTGTCGGTCCAGCCGAACGCGACCTGCAGGACCTCGTGGACGTCGTCGAGGAAGAGGTCCGAAGCCAGCTCGAGCCGGCGCCACAGCGGTGGCTTGGTGTCGGCGAGGTCGACGCGCACCCGATAGGTGACGACGTCTGAGCGTCGTGGCCGCCGCCGGGACGGCGGCCGCACGCTACCGAGCGGGTCGGTGTCCTCTGCCACGACACGAACCTACCTGCAGCCCTCGACGGATTCACGTGCGGCCGGGATGCTCCGACGCGGCTACGCTCGCCGCTTCTAGTCGCCGAGCACCTCGCCACGGACCTGGGCGATGCCCGACGAGATCATGCCGATCTCCTGGGCGGCGGCGTAGGACAGGTCGATCACGCGGCCGCCGACGAACGGGCCGCGGTCGTTGATGCGCACGGTGACCTGGCGGCCGTTGCCGAGGTGGGTCACGCGCACGATCGTGCCGAACGGCAGCGACGGGTGGGCGGCCGTGAGGGCGTACATGTCGAAGACCTCGCCGCTGGCGGTGCGGCGCCCGTGGAAGCGCGCCCCGTAGTAGCTCGCCTCGCCTTCGAACGTCTGCAGCACGCGGGGTTCGTCCGGCTCGGGCTCCTCCTCGACCGGCGGCTCCGGCGCCGGCTGGTCGTTGATCGCCGCGGTCAGCTCGTCGAGGACGAAGTCGCTCGCAGCCACCTGGCCGCCCACGACGACGCCGCCGTCCCAGCGTGCGGTGTGCTCGCGCAGGAACGCAGCGACGGTCGAGGCGAGCCGCTGCGTGGGCACGAGCACCAGCGGCCCCTCGAGGCTGCCCGCGAGCGCCCCCGCGGCGAGTGCATCGGGGAAGTCGCCGCCGGTGGCGAACACCACGGTCTGCTCCGTCCCGTTGGCCCGGTTCAACGCGTCCTGCGCCAAGGCGATGGAGGTGTCATAGCGCGAGGTCCCGGCGATGCGGCGGACGGTCAGCCCGAGCCGGCGGATCTCGTCCTCGACGTTGGCCTCGATCGCCGACTCGCCGCCGATGAGCAGCACCCGCTCGGGGTCGAGCAGCGACAGCGCCTCGGCTGTCGCGTCCGGCAGGTGGTTGTGGGCGGTCAGCAGGGTCGGGAGGCGGTCAGGAGAGGCGGCGAGCGCTCCGCTTGCCACGGCGTCGGGCCACGCCCGCTCGGGATCGGGATGGTTCCCGAGGGCGACGACGACCTCGCCGGTGTCGGCCGGGCCGGCCTCGAGCGCGACGTCGCGTGCGGTGGCGTAGCGGTTCTCGCCACCGATGCGCTGCACCTCGTAGCCGAGGCCGCGCAGCGCCTCCTCAACACCCGCAGAGATCGCGCTCGTGCCGCCGAGCAACCACACGGTGGAGACGCCGAGCCGGGTCAGCTCCTCGACCACCTCGTCCGGGAGCGCGTCCTGGCGGGTCAGCAGCAGCGGGGCGTCGAGGCTCGCGGCGAGCGGCGTCGCGCTGAGCGCGTCAGGGAAGTTGTGGGCGTTGGCGATGAGCGCGTGGGACGCGGCAGCGCGGTGATCGCGGGATGCCGCGACGGCGGTGCTGATGCGCTCAGGCCCGGCGGAGCGGACGACGGCTTCACTGGCATCGGCCTGGGCGGTCTGCAGGTGGACCACGGTGCCGGCGAGCAGTGCAGCGAGGAAGATCGAGAACAGCTTGGCAGGCGTTCGGGTGTGCATGAACCCTCGGGAGTCGGGGATGGGCGATGGCCGCGCGCTTCATCCCGCCCGAAACGCACGCCTCTTCGGCGGCGGCGGGGAACGACGGCGGGTGCCCGGTCGCATCTCGTGCGCGGCGCGCAGGCGGCGGCTATGCGGCCGCCTGCGCGCACGACGGGGGTCAGCGCTACGTGCGCAGCACACGGCGCGGCGCAGGCACCACGTTGCTCGTGTTCGACTACCCCAGGGTGCCATAGCCCCGGTTGCTTGCAAATGCAAGCGCCCTGTCCATGTGGACGAGGGCAAGCGGGGGGGGTCAGCCCTTGGCCTTGACCGCCAGCACGGGGCACGCGGCCTTGAGCAGGACGTCCTGCGCGTTGCTGCCCAGCACGAGCTTGCCGACGGGGGAGCGGCGCCGCAGCCCGATGACGATGAGGTCGGCGTCCTCTTCCTCGGCGAAGTCGGCGAGATCCTCGCCCGCCGGCTTGCCGCGCACGAGCTCCCGGATCTCGTGCGCCACGCCCGCCTCCTTCAAGCGCCGGTCCACCTCCTCGAGCTCATCGCGGTACGCGATGGCTTCCTCCGCCTCGTCGCGCTCACCGCCGCGCATCGAGTGCACGACGACCAGCTTGCCGTCCCGCAGCTTGGTCTCCTCGATGGCGCGGTCGAGCGCCGCATGGCCCTCGTCCGACTTGATGTAGCCGACGACGATCTTCACGTCTGCTCCTCCCAGGTTCCAGCGGTGCGCTGCCACGTTCTACCGCATCACAGGCCCATCCGCCCAGCCGCTGACAAGCCGCTCCGAGTGCGGTGAGCGCCGACCTGACCCGCCCGGCGTCCGTTCGGTGCGCGCGTTCGCGCAGGGCGCGCACCAGCGCGCGGCCCCCGCCGGGGTGGCGGGGGCCGCGGATGGGGGCGGATGGGGTGGCGGGTCAGTCGTTGTCGTTGTTGTCGGCGGGACAGCCGTCGCCGGCCATACGGGCGGCCAGCGCGTCGGCGGTGGCGTCGGACACGGCGGCGGTGCCGCCGTAGATGAAGCCGGTGTGGATGGACTCGGCGTTGGCGCACACGTAGGACTCAGGGGCCTCGTGCAGCCGGCCGGTCAGCGTCAGCAGCAGCGGTCCGCCCAGGCGGCCGATGTGTGCGCCGCCGGCCAGCGCGTCGGGGAACGCATCCCGACGGGCCACACCGATCTGCTCGGGGTCCTCGAAGAACGCCTCGGCCACCTCGACCGCGGTGTCCTCCCGGGTCGGGCCGAACACCGGCTCAGCCTCGGTGTAGGCGCGGGCGGCGGGGCCACCCACGGCGTACACCGTCGGCTCATCGAGGCCGGTCAGGTAGCCGTCGACCGCCGGGTGCGGCCGGTCGCTGGTGGTCAGCAGCACCGCCGCGTCGGACTCGGCGGCGGCCGCGCCGGCAGCCAGGGCGTCGGGGAACGTCACCCCGGTCGTGATCATGATCGTGTCGCGGTCGAGCACATCGGCGATCGCGACCGCGGTCTCGAAGCGGGTCGCCCCGGCGATGCGGTTCGTCTCGTAGCCGAGGTCATCCACGGCGGCTTCGACCTCGGCGCGCAACGCGGCCGTGCCACCGAGCAGGTGGACCGTGCCGCCCGGCGCCAGGATGCGCTGGATCTCCGCAGCCACCCGGTCGTCGAGGCCTGCCGAGGGCGTCAGCAGGATCGGCGCACCGACCGCCTCGGCCAGCGGCGTGCCCGCCAGCGCGTCGGGGAAGTCGGTCGAGCGGGCCAGCACCACGCTGTCGGCGGTCAGGTCCTGCTCGTGGCGGCCGGCGAACGCGCCCTCGGTGTTGTCGTCGTCGTTGGCGTCGTGGTCGGCGAACGTCGCCTGCGAGATCTCGATCGCGGTCTCGATGCGGTCGTCGCCGAACAGCCGGAACACCTCGTCATCCGGCACCACGGGCACCTCGACCACCGTCAGCGTGGCCGCGTCCGACTCTTCCTCGTACGTCGCGGTGATGGTGGCCTCGCCCACGGACACGCCGGTGGCCAGGCCCTCGTCGTCGACGGTGGCGACGTCGGCATCGTCGGATGCCCAGGTCGCCTCCGCGGTCACGTCCTGCGTCGACTCGTCGTCGTAGATCGCGGTCGCCGAGAACTGCTGGGTCGCGCCGACCTCGATCTCGGCCTCACTCGGAGTGACCTCGAGGGCCTCGAGCACCGGCGCGGGCTCCACGTCGGCGTCGAGGTAGAGCACCTCGTTGTCGGCTGGCGCGCCCGAGAGACGGTCGTACCCGTCGCCGGTCAGCACCGCCATGACGCCCTGCGCCGTGCCGTCCGCGCCGGTGGCGAGCCATTCGGCGACGGTGCTGTCGCCGGCGGGCACGTCCAGGGAGTCGGTCGGCTCGAACTGGTTGGCGCCGAGCTCGATGGAGCCCGAGAGCTCGCCGCCGACGTAGAAGCGGTCGGAGTACAGGATCGTCGACGCGGTCACGTCGATCGTGGCGCCGAGGTCGTCCTCGCCGAGGCCGAGATCGCCGGCGCACAGCGGCAGCACCACCGTCTTCGTGTTCATCTGGTGGCCGCTGAAGTACAGGGCCACGAGATTGAACTCCGCGTCGGCCACCAGGGTGAGGTTCACGTGGTCGATGAGCCCGGGGAAGATGAACAGGCCAGGGCCGTTGAAGGCGAACCCATCCGGCTGGCCGTCACCTGTCGCGTCGAGCTCGAGGAACACCCCGGCCGGCATGTTCGCGTGCGAGAGCCGCTCGTGCATCGTGACCGCGAACTCGTGGTAGACCGCGCAGCCGTCGCCGACGACGAACTGGCGTGCGCCGAGCGCCGCGAGGTCCATCGCCGGCGTGCCGGCGAACGTCTCGTCGCTCGGCGAGGCGTCCCGGGAGTCGAGCCAGTCGAAGCTCTCCACGAGGGCGTCGCCGACGCCATCGTTGGTCAGCGTGACCTCGTCGGTGCCGCCCTCGACCATCGTGAGGGCGTCAGGGTCGGCCGAGACGTCGCTGGCTGCGCGCGGGATCACGTGCCACGGCAG
>SKPY01000155.1 GCA_007119305.1 Nitriliruptorales bacterium | reverse complement strand
CCGGGGATCGCGCCGTGGCGCATCCTCACCGCGGGGAGCGGCGGCTCCCCGCTGATCTGGGACACGGTGGTGCTGAGCACCTACCTGCTCGCGGCGCTGCTGTTCCTGCTGCTGCCGCTCATCCCCGATCTCGCGCGGTGCCGGGACCAGCACCCCACCCAACAGGGACTGCGCTACCGGCTGTACCGGTGGCTCGCGCTGTCCTGGGAGGGCAACCGCACACAGTGGCAGCGGCTCGAGCGGGGCATGGGGATCCTTGCGATCACGATCATCCCGGTCGCGATCCTCGCGCACTCGGCGGTGGCGTGGATCTTCGGCGTCACCCCCCGGCCGGTGTGGAACAGCACGATCTTCGCGCCCTACTTCGTCCTCGGCGCGGTGTTCAGCGGGACCGGCGTGATCGTGATCGTCATGGCCGCCTACCGGCGCGCGTTCGACTTGCGCGACTTCTTCACCGACAGCCACTTCGTGAAGCTCGGGTACATCCTGCTCACGCTGAACCTCGCCTACATGTACTTCACGTTCAGCGAGTACTGGACCATCGGCTACACCGTGCAGGCCGACTACCAGGCACCGTTGGCCGCGATCCTCACAGGCGCGCACGCGTGGGCGTTCTGGTTCGCCATCATCCTCGGCATGCTCGCCCCGGCCGCGCTCGTCGCGCTGCCGCAGACCCGCACCGTCGGAGGCATCACCACTGCTTCGGTCCTCGTCGTCGTGGGGATGTGGCTGAAGCGCTGGATCATCGTCGTGCCGCCGCTGGAGACAGGGATGACGCCGGGCACCCTCGGCGTCTACAGCCCCACTTGGATCGAGTGGGCGATCACGGCAGCGGGAGCGGCTGCGCTCGCGCTGATCTTCCTCGTCTTCCAGCGCGTGTTCCCGATCATCTCGATCTGGGAGGTCGAGCACGCCGACGCAGATCACGAGACGCCCGCAGGCACCGAGGAGACCGCACGATGAGGATCGCGCTTCGTGTGCTGGCGACCGCCGCGCTGCTCAGCATCGCAGCCGCGCCAGCGGCGGCGACCGAGGCGCCCGAGCGCACGCGGCTTGCGATCGAGACCGGCGAGCACGCCCAGCAGGGCGAGCCGCACGAGGTCACCCTGGTGCTGACCGACGCCCGCGGGGATCCCCTCGCCGGGCAACCCATCACGGTTCGGGAGCAGATCCGCTTCTTCGACTACACCGACACGGTGCCGATCGATGAGGTGCGCACCGACCATCGGGGCGCGGCGACCATGCTCCACACTCCGACCACTCCGGGTCCGGGCCGGCTCTTCGCCGAGTTCGCTGGTGACGATGTCTTTGCCGCCGCCAGCGCGACGGCGGCGATGCAGATCGAGGAGGGCGTCAGCGTGCCGACCGTCCTCACCCAAGTCCGCCCGGAGCCCCTGCTTCCGCGAGGTGTGACCGCGGTGTGGTTCGTCCCGCTGCTGTTGGGGGTGTGGCTTGCGATCTCCTCCGCGGTCTACCAGCTCGTGTGCATCCCGGGCGCACGGACCCGGAGCCGCGATGCGTGACGACAACGGTGCGCGATGGTGAGCGGAGGCCCCCTCCTCGGCGCCGCGGCTGCGGCCGCGGCGCTCGCGCTGTGCGCAACCGGTTGGACACTCGTGGGCGGTCGCCGGGGGCGGGCGGGGCAGGATGCCCGCTGGCGTCAGGTCGCCCACATCGGCAGCTGGGGCGCGTTCGTGCTGACCGCCGCGACGACGCTCCACCTGCTCCTGCTGCTGGCGACTGCGGACTTCTCCGTGCGCTACGTCTGGCAGCACACGGCGACCACCGAAGCGGCGCTGCGGCGGATGAGCGCGTTGCTGGCCGGTCAGGAGGGCTCGTTCCTCGTCTGGGCGCTGCTCGCGGCGGGGGTCGCCGCCTGGACCGCGTGGCGCTGGCACCGCGGCGACGCACGGACACGAGGTGGCTCGGGCGTCGTGCACCTGGCCACGGCCGGGATCGCGCTCATGGTGCTGCTGCTCGCGCTGGCCAGCGCGCCGTTCCAGTCGTTCGCGGAGGCGTTCCCCACGCTCGACGTCCGGACCGCGCCGGTCGAGGGCCGGGGCCTGAACCCCGTGCTCGCGAACCCGTGGATGCCGCCCCACACCCTGCTGACCTTCGTGAGCTACGCGCTGCTCGGACTCGCGTTCGGCATCGCCCTGTCCCAGCTCCGGGAGGTCGCCCAGGGTCGAGCTGCCGGCGCACGGCAGTGGCAGCCGCTCCTGCGGCAGGTCACCAGGTGGGCCTGGCTGGTGCTGACGGCCGCGCTGCTGACCGGGGTCGTGTGGGCGTACGAGGAGATGACGTTCGGCTGGTTCTGGTCCTGGGATCCGGTCGAGGCGGCCACGCTGTCGATCTGGCTGCTCGCAGCTGCGGCGCTGCACGCGCTCGCGGAGACCGGCAGCAGCCGCCGGCACCTCGTCGTCGCGCCGGCGCTCGCCGCGGTGGCGTTCGTCGCGGTCGTCTTCGCGTCGTTCGTCACACGGTCGGGACTGCACCCCAGCGTGCACGCCTTCGCGAGCGGTGCGGTCGGCCGCTGGGTCGGCGTGGCGCTCGTCGTGCTGGCCGTCGTCGTGGCTGGGCTCACCCTCGCCGCCTGGCGGGCCGCGCCGGCCGGTCCGGCCCGGCAGCCGTGGCTGTTCTGGGCCGTGTGGCCGCTGCTCGCAGCCGCGGGACTCATCACCTGGGGCCTTGGCTACCCGATGGGCGCGACCCTGCTCGACGGTGCCGCGGACCTCGACACGGGCTTCTTCACGCTCTGGGGTGCGCTGGTCGCCGTGCTGCTCCTCCTGCTCATGGGCTTCGGCCTGCAGATGTCTCTCGGCCGACGCTCTGAGGCGCTGAGCACGCTCGCGTTCTTCGTGGTGCTCACCGTCGTGGCCGCAGCGGTCAAGCCGGTGGGGGGTCTCGAGTTCGCCTCCCCCGAGGGCCGGGCCGCCGCCGGGGGCCTCGAGGCGCTCCTCGGGCGGTCCAGCGTCCTCGTGTTCCTGCCACCGGCCGTGTACGCGTTGCTGGCCGTGGGTGAGCGCTGGTGGGCGAGCCGGACCGGCGCCTCCCGCCGCGCACGGCTCGCCCAGCACGGCAGCGCCCTCATCCATCTCGGCGCGGTCGCAACGGTCGTCGGGGTGACGTTCGCCACCGTGCTGGCGACCACGGTGACCGTGGGGGTCGACCCGGCCACGCGGTCCGGAGCAGCGGAGGGCGTGCAGGTCCGGCTCGTGGCGCTGGACCGCAGCGAGCACAGCGACGCGACCGGCACGGTCACCGAAGCGCGTGAGGTCGCGACGGTCGAGGTGCGCAACGCCGCAGGGCTGCTCGCCGCCGGAGAGGCGTCCCTGTCCACGTACCCCGAGCGGGACATGGGCCGCCACGCCCGCGTCCTCGTCGAGCGGGGCCTGGGCGCCGACACCCAGGTGATCTTCCACGGGCTCGCCGAGGTTCGGCCCGACGGCGTCCCCGTCACGGTCCGGCGCATCCCGCTCGTCAACCTCGTCTGGGGCGGGCTGGTTCTGCTGCTCATTGGGATGGGTCTCGTCACCGGCGCCCGCTGCGGCCCGGCCGCCGCACCCGCGACGAGGCCGCAGCCACGGGAGCCACGCGAGCGCCGGGCCCCACTCGCCGCCCCAAGGGGGGCAGCATGACCAGCCTGCTGCCCGCCCGCCCGCAGACGTCGACCGTCCCCGCTCGCGCCGTCGCGGTCCGTCTCGAGCACGTCACCAAGGCCTACGGCGCCCGCCCGGCGATCGACGACGTCTCGCTCACGATCCCCACCGGCTCCTCCGTCGCGCTCGTGGGCGCCAACGGGGCCGGCAAGTCGACGCTCTTGGCCTTGCTGGCCGGGCTGCTCCGGCCCACCTCCGGACGCGTCACCGTCCACGGCTGCGCACTCGAGCAGCGCCGCGAGGCGAGCCCGCGCGTGGGGCTGCTCACCCATCAGACGATGCTCTACGACCGCCTGACCGGCCGGGAGAACCTCGTCCTGCACGCGCGCCTGCGGGGGATCAGCCTGCACCGCGTCGACATGGCGCTCGAGCAGGTCGGGCTTGTGGCCGCCGCGGACCGGCCGGCCGGCAGCTACTCCCACGGGATGCGCAAGCGGCTCGCGCTCGCCAGGGTGCAGCTGCACGAGCCTGACGTGCTGCTGCTCGATGAGCCCTTCGCCGGCCTCGATCCCGACGCGCAGCAGCGCCTCGCGCGGCTGCTCGCGGCGTTGCGGGGCACGACGACCATCCTGTTCACCACCCATGATCTCGCGACTGCCGCGGCTCACGCTGACGAGGTGCTCCAGCTCGACGCCGGTCGGGTCAGCCGGGCGGGGCACCCCGAGGACGCCGGTGCCGAGCCTGCGGACCCGGACGGAGCATCGGCGCCGGCTGCGCCGCGTGCGCGACCCGCGGGGATGCTGCGCACCGCCTGGATCGTGTTCCGCAAGGACCTCACCGTCGAGGCGCGGGGCCGTGCGACGACGTCGGCGGTCCTCATCCTCGCCGGCCTGCTCGCCGTCGTCCTCGGGATGGCCTTCGAGCCGCTGGCCGGGAACCCCCGTGCGGTGGCCGGCGTCCTGTGGGTGCTGGTGGTGTTCGCTGCCTTGCACGGCCTGACGCGCAGCTTCGACGAGGACGCCCACGACGACGCGCTCCGGGGGGTCTTGCTGACCGGCGCCGAGCCGGCGGGCGTCTACCTCGGCAGGGTCGCCAGTGCCAGCGTGGTCCTGCTCGCCGTGGCCCTCGCTGCGCTCGGCGCGGTGGCCGTGCTGTTCGCCGTCCCGTTCCCATCCGGGGCGCTCCCCGGCCTGCTGGTGGTCCTGGCGCTCGCGGTCCTCGGGCTCGCTGCGGTCGGGACGGTCCTCACGGTCATCGCACGACATTCGCCGCTGGGCGAGACGCTGCTGCCGCTGCTGCTGCTGCCGCTGGCCGTGCCGGTGCTGCTCGCCGGGATCGAGTCCGTGGCGACGCTGCTCGAGACCGGCGCGCTGGACGGCGGCTGGCTGCGCATACTCGCCTTCTACGCGGTGGGGATGCTCGCCGCGAGCACGATCGTCTTCGAGCACACCGTGGAGGGCTGACCCATGCGCTGGAGAGTCATCGGAGGTGCGGGCCTCGCTACCCTGCTCGTCGCCAGCGCGCTCATCGCCACCCAGGCCTCGCGGCAGTTCTACGGCGTCGACCACCCGGTCAACCTGCTGTTCTACTTCCACGTCAGCGTCGCGTGGGTGGGCTTCGCCGGGCTGGCGGTCGCGGCCGTCGCGAGCGCCGCCTACCTGCGCCGTCCGCTGCCGCAGCGCAGCTGGGTCGCCCAGGCCGCGGTCCGGGTGTCGTTCGCGTTCCTCACGCTGACGCTCATGACCGGGATGGTGTGGGGCCGCTACATCTGGAACTCGTGGTGGGAGTGGAGCGACATCCGGCTCGTGACCGCCCTGCTCGTCTGGTTCATCTACGCCGGCTATCTCGTCTACCACCGCGAGGCCAAACACGCCGCCGACTACCGTCGCGGAGCGGCCTTCTGCGTCCTCGCGTTCGTGTCGGTGCCGATCACCGTGGCCTCGACGCGTCTGTGGCAGAGCCCGTTCCATGGCACGACCATGACCGGGGACAGCGTGACGATCCACCTCCCGGCGTTCCTGCTGGCCCTGGCAGGGATGTCCGCGGTCTACGTCTACCTGGTTGCGCTGCGGCGACAGGTGCACGCGGCAGATCAGTTCATCCCAGCGAGTGAGAGGCCCCGCTCATGACCGGACTCGACGTGGTCCTCGTCGCGGTCTTCGCCGCGGTCTGGCTGGTCCCCCTCGGCCTGGCGGTCCGCTGGGAGCGCCGGCTCCGTACCGAGCGCCGCGGCCTGGGACCAGTCCCCGAGGCGGCCCCCGAAACGGCGGCGCCGCGCATGCGCGTCGAAGATGGTCGCGCTGACGATCGTCGCGCCGAAGATCAGCGCGCGGAGGCCCCCCGCCGATGAACCGACGGGGACGGGTGGTCATCGCCGCGGTGGTGACGGCGGCCGCCATGGCCATGGTGCTCGCCGGCACATGGCAGTCATCGGTGCCCTTCGTCGGCCCCGGCGAACTCGGACCCGAGCACGACGGCCAACGGGTGCAGGTCGAGGGACGCGTCGAAGCGCTGAGCCCCGACCGGGATCAGCTCGTCCTCGAGCTCTCCGACGGGGGGGCGGCCAGCACGACGGTGCGCTACGCCTACGCCGACCGGCGCCCGCTCACCCTCGAGGTGGGCCGGATCGTCGTGGCCAAGGGCCTGTACGCCGAGGGGGTGATCGACGCGCACCAGGTCTCGGTGCGCGCGCACGAAGAGTGACGGGCCCGCCGGTCGCGGTCGGACCGCGGGGCCGATGGACCCGGACCCGCCAGGACCATCTACCCCTGCCCCGCCGGTCCCGGTGGTGCAGGGTACCGGACAACGTAGCCAGCGAGGCAGTCAGGTGGGCACGATGCGGACCGCAGACGAACGGCGCGCGGATCGGGAGCAACGCCGAGCACGACGACGGCTGGACCGGGCGCTGGCGTTCAACCAGTGCGTGATCTGCTCGTACGACCTGACCACCGGCGAGGGCGCGCGGGGCTGCCACTACTACGGGTGCCCCTACCTGCCTGACCTGCTCGACGTGTTCTGCCCGCGGTGCAACTTCAACTTCTTCCAGCGTGAAGGCGACGCGAACTGCGGAGATCCGCCCCGCTGCACGTTCGCCCGCAACGAAGCGCCGGTGCGGGTGGACACCATGGCCCGCTGGCTGGAGCGCCACGGGCGGACGCGGACCGAGTAGGGGCCAGTCCAGCCACTCGGCGATGTCCGGCGGGACCTGCGCGGTCGCTAGCGCGCTCCCACGCTGGTGAGCCGATCGGCGACGTCGAGCACGAAGCGGCGCACCGTCGCCTCCGCCACGCGATGACCGTGCAGGGCGTCCGCCGCTCCGCCCACGACCGACAGCGGCGGCCGGTAGGACCCCATGAGCGAGAGGTGGCACCCGGAGTCGCCGAGGGCCTCGAGGGCGAGGTCGGCGTGCAGGACCGGGAAGAGCGAGCCGCGCTCGGCTGCCTGCCACATCAGCGGCAGCAGCAGGCGGTCACGCGCGACGCTCGCCTCCCCAAGGATCACGCGGGCGGGCCGCGTCGCGAGCCCCACCGGCAGGACCCCTTCGGCGTGCAGGAGGATCTCCCAGCCCTCATCGTCCGGCTCGGCTGGCGGGGGCAGCCACAGCGCGGGGTCGCCCACCAGCCGGTCGACGGCGTCCTGGCAGGGTGGCGTGATGTGGGTGTAGAAGTAGACATGTCGTCGCATGGCCCGTGCACCTCACGGTTGGCTGTCCCCAGGTAAGGCGCCCCGACGCCACCTGCGCAGTGCGACAAGACCCGCCTTTGCAGAGTCGATGGTCCCCCTGGGGCCGCCCTGGGGTCCCACCGCCGCAACGCGGTCGTGGCACCTCAGCGAAACCACGTAGGCACAGCCGGGAAATCCCGCAGCCCCGACCGCGCGATTTCCCCACCCCGGCCGCTCGGCCGCTCAGCGGGCTCGCTGACTCGGTCCCGGGACTCTCGACCCGTGCTGCCAGACGCGCGGTCGGTGACCCTGTGATCAGCAGGCAGCCAGAGCCACGCCCGGCACGAGAGGAGCGGTCATGAGGCTGGAACGAGCGAACGCGCAGGTGTTGCTTGCCGTGCTGTCAGCGGCGGTGCTTGCACTGGCGGCATGCGCGCCCGCGGACGAGCCCGCCGCGGAGCCGGCTGCCCCCGAACCGGCTGCAGACGAGGCGTCCGAGGCGCACGAGGACGAGCCCCAGGACGCCGACGCGCACGAGGACGATGCCGTGCCGGTTGCCGAGGACGCTGACGAGGCCCCCGCCGAGGACCTCGAGATCACCGCCTACGTCGTCGCCTACCACTGGGGGTTCGCGATCTTCGACGAGGACGGCAGCGAGCTCGAGCAGCTGCGGGCGCCCAAGGGGGCAACCGTCGAGCTGGTCGCGGTCAACGATCACGCCAGCATGGCCATCGCGCAGCTTCCGGAGCCCGTCGCTGAGGCCATCCAAGCTGCGGACTGGCACGAGCGCGCCCACCACGACGTGGAGGCGGGCCGGATCCCCGATCCGGTCGAGAGGGCTGGGACGCCCGTGTCCACAGTGCTCGATGAAGCCCACGCCCACGGGCACGACCTGGACCACCACGGCTTGATGGTGACCGGTGTGGGCGCCAGGGCGTTCCTCGACTCGCACGCCCACGAGCCGGAGCACCTCGTCTTCACCGTCGACCGTGAGGGGACCTTCGAGTTCCGCTGCACAGAGGAGTGCGGCTTCGGCCACGACTACCAGCGCTGGGAGATGCTCGTCGTCGAGGCGTAGCAGGCCGAGGAGGCAGTGATGGCGCACGCAGACGACGGCACCGGCGCTGCAAGGGGCGCCTGGGAGGCCCGGGCCCGTAAGGTCCTGGAGGGCGGCGGGCACGATGTCGACCTCGGGGTGCAGGTGGCCCGCGACGCCCAGCGTGTCACCGCCGGTGAGCTGGAGGAGGGGGCGTTCCGCGAGCGCTACCAGCACACCTACATGCGCGAGTTCGGTGTCGATGACCGGCCGCGGCTGGCCGACGGGCTCGCCCGCCCAGCCCGGCCGGGCGCGGACAGCGCCGGCCCCCGCGAGGCGGAGGGGGCTGGAACGCCGGAGGCGACGGTGGTCCTGTCGCGGCGCGCGGCGCTGGGGAGGCTCGGGGCCGCCGCGGCCGGCGTGCTGTTCTTCGGTGAGCTGTTCCGCCGCGGCGCGTTCGGCGCCGAGCCCGCCGGGGACACAAGCGCAGCTCCAGCAGGCCCGGGCGGCGGTGTCGCGGCACCTGGCCAGGCCCTTCCGGCGCAGTACGGGATGGTGATCGATCTCGAGCGCTGTGACGGCTGCCTGGAGTGCGTCATGGCCTGCAAAGAGGAGAACGGGCTGTCGGACGGGGTGCTGTGGCCGTACGTGTTCGCCTACGCCGAGCCCGAGGACGTCGACCCCCGCTTCCTGGTCCGGGTGTGCCAGCACTGCACGCGGGCGCCCTGCGTGATGGTCTGCCCCACCGCCGCCCGCCACCGTCGGCTGGCCGACGGGCTCGTGCTGTCCGACTACGACGTGTGCATCGGCTGTCGCTACTGCCAGGTTGCCTGTCCTTACGGGGTCAACTACTTCCAGTGGGGGGACCCCGAGACGTACGGCGGCGGCTTCGACGGGCCGCGCCGGGACACACGCGGCGTGGCGGTCACCGGCGACCCCCCCAAGGGGGTGATGGGCAAGTGCACGTTCTGCCCGTTGCGCCAGGAGGACCCGCAGCGCCAGGGCACGGCGGCCTGCGTGGACGCCTGCTCGATGGACGCCCTGCACATCGGCGACTTGAACGACCCCGACAGCCCACCGCGTCGCTACCTCGCCAAGTGCAAGGAAGAGGCCGGCGGCAACGTGCCGACCTTCCGGCTGCTCGAGGACATGGGCACCGAGCCCAACGTGATCTACATCGGGCAGCCGCCCTCGCCGCGGGCCGAGCTCGTCGACGGCCCCTGGACATACGCGGACTGGGGGCTGATCGAGGACCGCCGGACGGTCCTTGAGGGCCCCAAACCGTGGTTCCGCCGCATGCTCGAGCAGGAGGCGTAGGCCCATGGCGATGCGCACGCGCACACCGGCACCCCCGAAGCCGACGCCGCTGAGCGGGCGGACAGCGGCGATCCTGCGTCCCCTCGGCCGTCCCTCGTGGCGGTACGCGGCACTTGCTGCCGTCGCCGGGGCCGGGCTGGCCTGGTTCGCCCAGGCGTGGGCGTTCCAGCTGCGCCACGGCATGGTCGTCACCGGCCTCGGCGACTGGGGCACGAGCGGCGGTATCCCGTGGGGCATCTACGTCGGCTCGT
>SKPY01000231.1 GCA_007119305.1 Nitriliruptorales bacterium | reverse complement strand
TCTGGGCCGCGACCGGCCGCGACTTCGCCGACGCGCTCGCCGCCGCGCCCGCCGTCGCAGCGCACGGCGAGCTGCTCGTGCTCGTCGACGGACAGATCAGCGCCGGCGATGCCCCCCTGGACGACTGGCTGGCCGGACGCGAGGAGCGCTTCGAGCAGGGACGCGTCATCGGGGGACGGGCCGCCGTCACCGGCGACGCCCTGCGCCTGCTGGGCGAGCGCATCCGGTGACCTGCCGGGCGGGGCCCGCGTTCGACCGCGAGCGGGGACGCGCTAGGCTGCGCCCACCATGATCGACAGACGCCTGCTCCGGGAGGCATTCGAGGAGACCGCAGCGGCGCTGGCCCGGCGCGGGGTCGACCGCACCGAGCTCGTGCGGGTGCAAGGGCTCGACGAGCGGCGCCGCGAGCTGATCGCGCGCGGTGACGAGCTGCGGGCGCAGCAGAAGGAGCTGTCGCGGCAGGTCGGCGCGGCCCCCCCGGACGAGAAGCCCGCGCTGATCGAGCGCTCCAAGGCCGTGTCGGCCGAGCTCAAGGAGCTCGAGCCCGCCCAGGCGGAGGCCGAGGCTCGGCTCGACGAGGCGCTCGCGCTGCTGCCCAACCTGCCGCATCCCGACGTCCCCGACGGCGTCGACGAACGCGACGCGGTCGAGCTCGACCGGTTCGGCACGCTGCCGGAGTTCGCCTTCAAGCCGAAGGACCACGTCGAGCTCGGGGAGGGCCTCGCCGTGCTCGACGTGCCCAGGGCGGCCAAGGTCTCCGGCAGCCGCTTCGCCTATCTCCTCGGCGGCGCGGTGCTGCTGCAGCTCGGGCTGATCCGCTACGCGGTCGACATCCTGACCGCCGAGGGGTTCACCCCGGTCATCCCGCCGGTGCTGACCCGACGCGACGCGCTGTTCGGCACCGCGTTCCTGCCGACCGGGGCCGAGCAGATCTACGAGATCCCCAAGGACGACCTCTACCTCGTGGGGACGAGCGAGGTCCCGCTGGCCGCCTTCCACATGGACGAGATCTTCGACGGCGACGACCTGCCGATGCGCTACGCCGGCATCTCGACGTGCTTCCGCCGCGAGGCCGGCACGTACGGCAAGGACACGCAGGGCATGTTCCGCGTGCACCAGTTCGACAAGGTCGAGATGTTCGCGTTCACCCGCCCCGAGGACAGCGAGGACGAGCACGAGCGGCTCCGTGCCATCCAGCAGCGCATCCTCGCCGGGCTGGGGTTGCACGGCCGCATCGTCGACATCCCCGTCGGTGACCTCGGCGCCGCGGCCGCCCGCAAGTACGACATCGAGGTGTGGCTGCCCGGGCAGGACGACTACCGGGAGCTGACGAGCGCCTCGAACTGCACGGACTACCAGGCCCGCCGCCTGCGCTGCCGCTACCGCACCGCTGCCGGGGACACCGCGCCGGTGCACACCCTCAACGGCACCGCGTGCGCGCTCGGCCGCACGCTCATCGCGCTCATGGAGCACCACCAGCAGGCCGACGGCAGCGTGGCGGTGCCCGAGGCCCTGCAAACCTACGTCGGCAGCGAACGGATCGGATAGCCCATGGCGCGTAGCGTGGGAGTCGACATCGGGGGCACGAACATCGTGGTTGCGCTCGTCGACGAGCAGCACACCGTCATCGACCGGGTCAAGACGAAGACCCCGCGCAAGGGGCCGGTGTCCGTGGTCGACGCGGTCGTGGAGGTGCTCGGCAAGCTCGACGGGCCATCGCCGACGGCCGTCGGGGTGGGGGCGCCGGGACCCGTGCGCGACGGGGTGATCACGTCAGCGCCGAACCTGGTGGGCTGGCGTGAGCCGGTGCCGCTGCGCGACCTTCTGGCCGACGCGCTGGGCCTGCCGGTCGTGGTCGACAACGACGCCAACGCGGGAGCGTTCGGCGAGTGGACCGCTGGAGCCGGCCAGGGTGCGCGCTTCCTGCTCGGCGTGTGGCTCGGCACCGGCGTCGGCGGCGGCCTCATCCTGGAGGGCCGCCCCTTCCGGGGGGCCTTCGGGGGCGCAGGCGAGTTCGGCCACATGATCGTGCATCGCGGCGGGGCGCTGTGCGGGTGCGGCCGACGCGGCTGTGTGGAGGCGTACGCCGGTCGCGCCGGGCTCGAAGGGGCGGCGGTGACGTCGTTCGAGGCCGGACGTCCGACCGCGATGCGCGACATCCAGGACGCGCTGGGCAAGAAGCGCATGACGGCGTCGGTGTGGGCCCGGGCCCTGGAGGTCGAGGATCCCCTCGCCGTGCGTCTGTTCAACGACGCGGTGGATGCGCTCGGCTGCGGCATCGCAAGCGCCATCAACCTGCTCGACCTCGACACGATCGTCATCGGTGGCGGGCTGGCGGACAAGCTCGGCGATGACTTCGCGGCGCGCGTGGCGGAGGCCACCCGCCCGCGGGTGCTGATGGCGAGTGCCGAGCGCCGCTTCCTCACCGCGGCGCTCGGCGGCGACGCGGGGGTGGTCGGCGCCGCTGCGCTGGCCCGCGCGGCGTCCGAGCAGGCGTAGCGGCCGTCGGACGGTGAGTGCTGTGGCAGGCAACGCACCCCAGCGGCTGC
>SKPY01000069.1 GCA_007119305.1 Nitriliruptorales bacterium | reverse complement strand
CGTTCATCGCGATCTCATAGGTGGCGTCTTCCGACAGGTCGACGGGGGTGCCGTCCTCGTAGTCGGGGTGACCCCAGTACTCCACCCGCAAGATCTCACCGCGCGGGAACGGCTCGGCGTCGGGCTCGGCGACGTAGTAGTCGATCCGCAGGCCGCTCACCTGGATGAACCGGCCGCCGCCGACCTCGTGGACGCCGTTGGCGAGGATGTCGTACAGCATCTCGCCGTCAACCTCGGCGAGCACGACGATGTTGCCGAACGGCCACACGTCGAGCACGTACTCGCGGCGGATGTTGTAGAGGCCGTCGTCGTCGACGTCGTCCTCGAACGTCAGGTCGTCGCGCAGACCGCCGGAGTTCTGGAACGCGAAGTCGACGTCGAACTGGTGCGTGAGCGCGTCCGTGGCGACGTTGCCCTGGCGGGACTCCGCCGAGCGCGTCGTGCGGGGGATCTCGACCTCCGACTGGCCGACGACCTCCACGAGGAAGGGTCCTGCCAGGTCGTCGTAGAAGTCGACGATGGCCTGCACGGCCGGGTCCGGCTCGATCACCTCGGGGTCGCGCACCACGGCGTGGTTCTCAGCGCTGGCGCTGACGAGTCCCACGCCCGGTTCGATCGCGAGGTCGATCTCGGTGAACATGCGCCCGTACTGGAACGCCTGGGTGACGAACTTGCCCTCGACGTCCTCGCACACATACGACTCGTGCGTGTGCCCGGACACGACCACGTCCACGGCGTCGTCGAGCGCTTCGAGGATCGGAACGAGCGCGCCGCGGAAGTTGACGCACTCGTTGGGGCCGCCGTCCTGGCGGCCGCCCTCGTGGATGAGCACGACGATCGCGTCGACCTCGTCCTCGATCTCGGCGACCACCTCGTTGATCGCCTCAGCCTCCGGCAGGAACTCGAGGTTCACGATGCCGTCGGGGTGCACGACGGTCGGGGTGTAGACGGGTGCCGCGCCGATGAAGCCGATCTCGACCCCGTCGACGGAGTGGATCTCGTAGGTGTCGAGCAGCGGTTCCTCCGTGACGGTGTCGAACACGTTTGCCGCCAGGGTGTTGAAGTCCTGGCCCGCGAACGGCTGTTCGTCGCGGTAGCCGCAGTCGCCGTCGAGGCAGCCGCCCTCCATCCGCCGCAGGAGCTCATCGCGGCCGCGGTCGAACTCGTGGTTGCCCACCGACTGGACGTCAAGCCCGATCTCGTTCATCACCTCGACCGTCGGCTCGTCGTAGAAGAGGTTGGACAGCACCGGGGTCGCGCCAACGAGGTCGCCGGCGTCGACCATGAGCGTGTTGGGGTGTTCGTCCTTGATGTCCTTGATGTAGGTGGACAGGTAGGGGGCATCCACGATGCGGCCGTGGAAGTCGTTGATCGCCAGCAGCTTGACGTCGACCGCGTCCTCGGTGACAGCCCCCTCCTCGGCGAGCGTCTGAGGCAGCAGCGACAGCATGAGCGTTGCGGCGAGCAGGCTCACGAGCGCGAGCCGCTGCCAGCGCGGGCTTCGACCGCGCCTGCGCGACTCGGACGGACTAGGCATGGACTGCCCTTTCTGTGGCACGCCAGGCAAGCACCTGGCTGGGTGGGGTGCGTACGAGAGCAAGCCTTGACGCCACGGGCGGTGCCCGGCCAGGGTCGGCTGGCCCGGCGCGAGGGGGACGAACGGCGAGGATTAGCGGCGGCAGCGCCTCTGGCCGCGCCCCTGCGGGAGCAGTCCCGCCGACGCCCGTCCGGGTGGCGCAGTACACTGGGCCGCGCGCCGGGCGCTCGCGCCCGGGCCACAACGCAACGCCCTGCTCCCAGACCTCGAGCGTGGGCCGTCCGCTGTTGGCGGAAGGGGGGACAGGGTGGTCGACCAGCCGGTCGAGGCGCGCGGTGGGCCCGTCGATCCGGTCGTGGTCGATGCGTTCCTCGCGTCGGGGCCGCTGCCCGACGCGGCGCGGCGCGTGCTCCAGGCGGTGGCCGAGGTCCTCGGCTGGGAGCGGGCGGAGCTGTGGGCCGTGTCCAGCCTGGACGGCTCTCTGGTGCTCGCCGCCTCGTGGTCGTCGCAGCGCGTGCGCGCCACGACCTTCGACGAGAGCACGCTGGGTCGGGCGTTCGCGTCCGGCGAGGGCCTGCCCGGGCGGGTGTGGGTGAGCGGGGAACCGCTGTGGATCGAGGATCTCAGCTCCGCGGCATGGCTCCCGCGCCACGGCGCCGCCACTGCCGCGGGGCTGCGCTCGGCGCTCGCGTTCCCCGTGTACGACGGACCCCGGGTCTGCGGGGTCGTCGCGCTGTTCGGGTCCGGGCCAGAGCCCACGCCGACCCAGCGGGAGCAGCTGCCGATCCTCGGCGGCCTGCTCGGCCACCTGCTCGTGCGCAAGCGCAGCGAGGAGCGGCGCGCGGTGGCAGAGGCGCAGACGGCACACCTCGTCGAAGACCTGCGCCGCCTCCACGACCTCGAGGTGCGGCTGCTCGCGAGCGACGACCTGGCCAGCATGCTGAGCCAGGTGCTCGAGGCGGCGGTCGAGATCCAGGGCGCGACCGCGGGCGTGCTCATGCTCCACGACCCCG
>SKPY01000406.1 GCA_007119305.1 Nitriliruptorales bacterium | reverse complement strand
GAGCAGGCGGTGGCCGGCGCCGGCGCGTGCGAGCAGGCCGTCCGGGGTCAGCCGCTGCCGCAGGGTGAGCGACACGACGCCCCACAGCCCGTAGCCCAGCCCACCGGCGAACAGGGCCAGGAGGGCGGTGGCCATCTCCTGGGCGACCGCGAGCCCCGCCATCGACAGGGTGAGCGACGCTGCTCCGGCCAGCATGACGGGCCGCGCGCGGATGCCCCGGGCGAGCCTTCCCGACAGCAGGCTCCCGACGAGGCCGCCGGCCCCGATGGCCGCGACGAGGATCCCGTAGCCGACGTCGCCCACCGCGAGGATGTCCTGCGCGTAGAGCACGAGCACCGCGAAGCCGGCGGTGTCCACGAACGCCATCACCCCCGCCGTGAGCGTGACCGCGCGCAGCACCGTGTGCCGGGCGAGGAAGCGCAGGCCGATCTTGATGCCCTGGAGCATCGACCGGCTGTCGTCCCCGTCCGCGCGCTTCGGGCGGAAGTCGCCCTGCATCAGCACGATGAGCAGCGCGCCGAGGACCGCCATCCCGCCGATCGAGACGAACGGCGCGACGACGGCGAACGTGAACAGCACCGCTCCCAGCGGCGGACCGATGAACTCGTTGCCGACGATCTCCGACGCGGCGATGCGCGCGTTCGCCGGCTCGAGCGCTCGGTGCCCGACGGTGGCGGGCACGACCGCCTGGGCGGTCGTGTCGAACAGGACCTCGGTGAAGCCCACCGCGAAGGCGATGACGTAGAGCACCGGCAGGGTCGCCGTGTCGGTGAGCACGGTCAGCGCGAGCGTCACGAGCAGGAGCGCGCGCACGATGTTCGCGCCGACGAGCAGGGTGCGCCGGTCGGCGCGGTCGGCGATGGCCCCTGCATGCAGCCCGAACACCAGCCACGGCAGGCTGAGCGCGAACGTGAGGCCCGCCACGAGCACCGGGTCGCGGGTGAGCATCGCGGCGAGCAGGGGGAAGGCGGTGCGGCGGATGCCGTCGCCGAGGTTGTTGGTGGCGTGCGCCGACAACAGCGCGACGAAGGAGCGGTTCCAGACCCGCACCGGCGCCGTCACGCTCGCCCTTCCCCCTTCACGCCAACGCTCGCCCCCCGGCAACCGGGACCAGGTGTGTCGCCGCTCGCGGCGCACTCAGCATCCGCATCAGCCTAAGCGATCGGCACCCGGCTGACATCTTGCGCGTGGCCGGCAGCTGTGGACGAGGCCTCCCACGCACGGTACCGCAGGCAGCGCACGCGTGGCAGCGCGATCGGTCGGTGGGCGCACGGCGCACGCCGACGGGAGGCGGAGAGGGCGGCCCCCTGCGGGGACCGCCCTCGCCATGGTGCTGGGCGCGGCGACCGCTGGGCCACCGCCGACGGTGCGGACTAGAAGTCCATGCCGCCCATGCCGCCCATGTCGTGGCCGTGGCCGCCGCCGCCGTTCTCCTTGGGCTCGGGCTTGTCGGCCACGAGCGTCTCGGTGGTCAGCAGCAGCCCGGCGATCGACGCGGCGTTCTGCAGCGCCGAGCGGGTGACCTTGGCCGGGTCGATGATGCCGGCCTTCATGAGGTTGCCGTACTCGCCGTTCAGGGCGTTCAGGCCCTCGCCGGCCTTCAGGCCGCGCACCTTCTCGACCACGACGCTGCCCTCGTAGCCAGCGTTCTGGGCGATCCAGTACAGCGGCGAGGACAGGGCGTGCAGGACGATGTTCGCCCCGGTCGCCTGGTCGTCCTCGAGGTCGAGCTTGTCGAGCGCACCCGCCGCCTGCAGCAGCGACACGCCGCCGCCGGCGACGATGCCCTCCTCGACCGCCGCGCGGGTGGCCGACAGGGCGTCCTCGATGCGGTGCTTCTTCTCCTTCAGCTCGGTCTCGGTGGCGGCACCGACCTTGACGACCGCGACGCCGCCCGACAGCTTCGCAAGCCGCTCCTGGAGCTTCTCGCGGTCCCAGTCGGAGTCGGTGTTGTCGATCTCGCCCTTGATCTGGGCGATGCGGCCCTTGATGTCGTCGTCCGAGCCGGCGCCCTCCACGATCGTGGTGTCGTCCTTGGTGATCGTGATCTTGCGGGCCTTGCCGAGCAGGTCGAGCGTCGCGTTCTCCAGCTTGAGGCCGACCTCCTCGGAGATGACCTGGCCGCCGGTCAGGATCGCGATGTCCTGCAGCATCGCCTTGCGCCGGTCACCGAAGCCGGGCGCCTTCACGGCAGCCGACTGGAAGGTGCCGCGGATCTTGTTCACCACGAGCGTGGCGAGCGCCTCGCCCTCGACGTCCTCGGCGATGATCACCAGCGGCCGACCGGCCTGCATGACCTTCTCGAGCACCGGCAGCAGGTCGTGCACCGCCGAGATCTTCTGGTTGGCGATGAGGACGTACGGCTCCTCGAACACCGCCTCCATGCGCTCGGTGTCGGTCACCATGTAGGGGGAGACGTAGCCCTTGTCAAACTGCATCCCCTCGACGAAGTCGAGCTCGAGGCCGAAGGTCTGGCTCTCCTCGACGGTGATGACGCCGTCCTTGCCGACCTTGTCCATCGCCTCGGCGATGACCTTGCCGATCTCGTCGT
>SKPY01000065.1 GCA_007119305.1 Nitriliruptorales bacterium | reverse complement strand
GCGTTCGCCCCGGGGGCCGGCATCGCCGAGGACGAGGCCACCGGCGCCGCGGCCGTCCGGCTCGCGACTGCGCTGGCCCGGCCGCTCGTGATCCGCCAGGGCCGCGGCTCGGAGCTGCTCGCCCGGCCCGGTCCCGCCGGCAGCGCCGAGGTGGGCGGCCGTGTGGTCCTCGACGGCCACGCAGTCGTGCAGTCGACAGCCAACTAGCGGTCGGCGGTGGCCGGCTCGTCCGCTGCCGGGGCAAGTGGGGGGAGGTGCTGCACGCCGAGGCGCTCGAAGACGGCCTGGCTGTGTGCGATCAGCGCGTGTGGGACAGGGCGGTCTTCGGCAGCGGCGAGCCTGGCGAGCACGCGCTGGGTGAGCGCGACCTCGTAGTCGGCGTCGCGCGCAGCGGCTGCGTCGAGACTGGCCTCGAGCGCGGTGCGGGCAGCGTCGAAGCGGCCGAGCTGCATGAGCGCCTGGCCTCGCACCCGGTGCACGAGCGGGCTCTGGGCGGCCACGCCGTCCCGTGCCCGCGCACGCGCCAGGATGCTGTCGGCGAGCTCGAGTGCGGTGTGCGCGGCACCGCGCAGCAGATGGCACTCGGCGATGCGCGCGTCGGCCTCCAGCGTCTGCACCTCGGCACCGACGTCCTTCCAGACAGCTCTGGCTTCGGCGAGCAGCCGGAGTGCTTCGTCGACACGACCGGCCCGGGCCGCGGCGCGGCCGAGGTAGGCCCTCGTGTAGGCGATGGCGCCCCGGTAGCGCGCGGCACGAAACACCCGCTCGGCCTCGCGGAACAGCTCCTCGGCTTCGTCGAGGCGCCCCTGGTCGAGCAGGATCTCGCCGATGTTGTTGCGCCGGAACGCCCCGCCGATCACGTCGCCGGTGCGCTCGTCCAGCTCCTGGGCGCGCTCGTACAGCTCCCGTGCCTCGTTCCAGCGGCCCTGCCAGTACGCGATCCCGCCCAGGTTGTTCAGCACCTTCGCCTGGCTCGACAGGTCCCCGAGCTCCTCGTAGAGGGCGAGCGCCCGCGCGGAGTACACGGCCTTGTCGAGCTCACCACGGTCGGCGTGGATCCAGTCCAGCAGCTTGTAGGCGTTGGCGAGGCTCACCCGCTCGTCGCAGGCTTCCGCCGCCGTGATCGCCCGCTGCGCCCAACGCAGCGCCTCGACATGGCGGCCCTGCTCCTGACAGAAGTGGCCGTACCAGACCATGAGCTGGGCCCGCTGTCGTTGCGCGTCGCGGCTCTCGCTGCCCTCGAGATGGCGCAGTCCGCGCGTGACGAGCCCCTTCGCCTGCGAGTACCTGCGCAGCCACGCCTGCACGCGCGCCTGCTTGAGCAGCAGGCGTGCGACGGCGATCGCATCGCCTGACGCCTTGCGCCGCGCGCCGGCGTACGCGCTGCCCGCGGATTCGACGTCGCCCATCAGCTGCAGCACGTCGCCGAGGGCTTCGCGCACCCGCACCACCGCAGAGGGGGCCAGCTCGGGCACCTCCCTGCCGGCCTCGACGGCTCGCCGGTAGAAGCGCACAGCCTCGGCGTTCGCATAGATGGCGGCTGCGTTCTCGGCCGCGGTGAGGGAGTGCTCCCAGGCCTCCTCGTGACGTCCTGCGAGGAAGTAGTGGAACGACAGCAGCTCCGGTTCGCCCGCGCGCGTGCGGGCGATCACGTCGCCGACCCGGGCGTGGAGCTGGCGGCGACGCCGGTAGGGCAGCGCCTCGTAGGCGACGTCGCGGATGAGCACGTGGCGGAAGGCGATCGTCTCGTCGTCACGCGTGAGGAACTCGCCGAGCTGTGCCCATGTCCGCTCCTCGTCGAGCGCACGATCGTCGTCGGCAACGGCTGCGACGAGGTCACGCGCGAAGGATTGGCCGAGCACCGACAGGTAGCGCAGCAGGGAGCGCGCGTCGTGCGGGAGCTGGTCGATGCGGGCCGTGACCAGCGCCTCGACCGAGTCCGGCAGCGCGTCGAACCCCCCGGTGCGGACGGCGGCGAGCAGCTCCTGCAGGAACAGCGGGTTGCCGCCACAGCGCTGCACGAGGGTGGCCAGCTCGTGCGGGGGCAGCGGCGAGTCGTCGGTGGCCGCCTGCGCGAGGACCGTGGTGGCGCCGGTATCCAGCGGTGCGAGCCGGATCCTCGTGACCGTCGTGTCGTCGACGAGGGCGGGGTCGTCGTCTCTGCGCGTGAGGCACAGCACCCAAGGGTGCTCTCCGGCGCGCAGCCCGATGTCGTGGAGCAAGGCGGTCGAGGCGTCGTCGAGCCACTGGGTGTCCTCGACGATGATGAGCGTCGGACCCGTCAGCAGACCCTGCAACAGGCGGACCGTGGTGTCGTGCACCCACCGGCGGCGGTGCTCGTCGCCGATGGCGGCGGTCTCCTGCGTCGGCGGCAGCTCGACGTCGAGCGGGATCCCCAGCAGGGGCGCCCACGGCAGCAGCTCGGGGTGGTCCTCGCTCAGCGTCGCCTGCAGCACCGCCGCGGCCTCGGAGTCGTCAGCCGCCTCGGGGATGCCGACCAGCGCGCGCAGCAGGCGACGGACCGGGGCGTACGGGGTCGAGGCCCGGTAGAGCTCACAGCGGACCGGGTGGACTGCGAGGCCGGACGCCTGTTCTGCGAAGGCCTCCACCAAGCGCGTCTTGCCGAGGCCGGCCTCGCCGACGACGTCGATGATGCCGCCCCGGCGCTCCCGTGCCGCCCGGAGCACCTGGTCGAACACCGCGAGCTCCGTCACCCGCCCGAGCAGCGGCAGGCGCGCCAGCTCGGAAGCCGCACGGCTGCCGGCGACCGGCCCGACCCGCTCGGCGTGCACGGGGTCACGCTTGCCCTTCACCGTGAACGGCTCGAGGCCCTCGGTGTGGAAGGTGGTGCGCGAGTTCGCAAGGACCGTCTGCGTGGCGAGCAGCTCACCCCGCCCAGCCTGCGCCATGAGCCGGGCGGCGAGGTTCACCGCGTCGCCCATCACCGTGTACGTGCGCCGCTCCGGTGGCCCCACCGCCCCGGCGAACACGTGACCCGCGTGCACGCCGGCGTGGACCGGCAGCGGGTGGTCCATCTCGACGATCTCGCGGAGGGCGAGCAACATCCGCTCCTCGTCGTTGCCGCGAGTCTGCGGTGCGCCCGAGGCGAGGATGATCTTGCCCCCGTCCCGGTCGATGTCGGTGGCGAGAAAGGTGACCCCATGGCGGTCTGCAGCCTGCTGCACGTTGCCGATCAGGGCGTCGAGGAGCGCGGAGGCGGGCTCGCCCCCACCTGCAGCGACACGAGCGTCGAGCCCCCGGAAGCCGAGGAAGGCCACGCTGACCCGCCGGTGCTCGGGGTCGTGGTGCGGGCCGCTCACGTGCGACCGCAGGGCCGCAGGGACAAAGGGCAGCACCGCCATGTCGTCCAGAGGCTGGTCGGGCTGCAGCGGGCGCTCCTCGCCCTCTGGGGCCGCGTCCAGCAGCCGCCCCGCAGCCCGCCCCGCACCGAGCACGGCGGCCGGCAGCGCCGCTGCCGTGCGCTCGCTGACGACGATCTCACCGGCACCGGCGGCGGCTTCGACGCGGACGGTCTCGCTGGCGTCGGGCCCTGCGATCAGCAGCTCACGATGCGAGGCCCCGACGACGAAGACGTGCATGACACCCGTGTGGATGCCGACGGACATCTCGAGCCGGACGCGTCCGGCCGGCGTGCCCCCGGTGCTGATCGACTCCAGCGCACTGCGCATGGTCACCGCTGCGCGTGCCGCATGCAGGGGATGGCCTGCGCCGTGGAACAGCAGCAGGAGCGCGTCACCCCCGAACTTGAGCAGGCTCCCACCGTGGCGGCCCGCGGCCCCGAGGAGCCGCGCGAAGCAGCCGTCGATCGTCTCGGTGAGCTGCTCGGCGCCGATCTTGCCCCGCCGCGCGAGACGCTCGGACAGCTGGGTGAACTCCGAGATGTCGGCGAGGACGAGCGTGCCGTCAACCTCGCGCCAGCGGGTGGACGGCTCCGCCGCGATCCACCCGCGCAGCAGCCGCGGGACGTACGCGGCAATGCGGTGTCCTGAGTCAGGCAAACCAGTCCTGTCCGTGGTCCCTGCCGGGCGCTACCCGCCCCTCCTGCCGATCACTGTCCCGGCTCTTCACTGTACGGTCCGGGGCCACGCGACGACAGCGCTGCCCGCGCTGTCCTGCGGGGTTAGCGGCGCGCCGGGCTGGGAACGGCTGTCCTCGTACCAACGGACGGAAGATGCCGGATGCTCGTCTACACCCTCCTCATCGTCGGGCTGCTCATCGTGGTCGCCGCCGTGTGGTTCCTCGTGCGCGCCTCGAGGGGCGACGTGCCGCCCAGTGACGTCCAGAGCGAGGATCCCCCGCCGCCGGACGACCGCGACACCGCCTGGGATCCGCGGCAGCGCTACGACGATCCCCACAGCTGACGGTCGAGGTTCCCGGGGTGCGCCCGACCCGGCCGCCGCACGCCCGGGTCGGCTGCAGGCCCGGGTCGGCTACTCGTCGTGGGGGGCTTCTTCCGCGAGCTGCTCGGTTGCGACGGAGTAGGGCGCGAGAGACTCCGGCGCGACCTGGTTCGCTTTCGGGAAGTCCGACAGCGGCCCGCGCGGGGCGTCGTCCCAGCGGAACGTGAGCGGCTCCTGAGCGTAGGCCGCGACGAGCTCGGCGATGTGCCGCAGGCCGTCGAGATGCGTGCGCTCGTGGCCGTGGCTGGCGTCGACCCCGAAGCCGATGAGCGCGGCGCGGGTCTCCGCGCCCGCCTCGATCGCGGCGGCGATGTCGGAGCGGTAGTAGTTGAACACGTCGCGACGGGCCGGGATCTCGAGCGCTTCCGCGATGCGGAGCAGCTTGCGGGTGAGGTGGTAGTCGAACGGCCCTGTCGAGTCCATCATGGCCACGTTGACGCTGCGCTCATCCGAGAGCTGCTCGGGTGCGATGACCGCGTTGTCGACCGACACCATCTCGGCGACGTCCTCGTGGAGGCCGTGGCTCGCCCCTTGCCCGACCTCCTCGGCGATCGTGATGAGCAGGTGCAGCGTGACCGGCGGCACGATGTCATGTTCGCGCAGGGCCTTGAGGCCACCGAGGACCGCGGCGACGCCCGCCTTGTCGTCAAGGTGGCGGGACTTCACGTAGCCGGCCTCGGTGATCTGCGGGTAGGCGTCGAGGGCGACGAAGTCCCCCACGGCGATCCCCAGCTCGGCGAGCCCGTCGGCGGAGTCGACGAACTCGTCGACGCGGACCTCGACCTGCTCCCAGGCGGTCTTCTGAAGGTCCACCTCGTGGCCGTAGGTGTGCCCGCTGGCCTTCAGCGGCAGGACCGTCCCGGTGTAGGTGCGGGTCTTGTCGTCGGTGAAGACCGTCACCCGCGCACCCTCGGCGAAGCGGGAGCTGAACGTGCCGACCGGCACCACCTGCAACCGGCCGTTCGGCTTCAGCCGCTTGACCATGCAGCCGATCGTGTCGGCGTGCACGACGACGGCCCGCGCCGCCTTGTACTCCTCGCCGTGGAGCTGCGCCGCCAGCGATCCGCGCCGGGTGAGCTCGAACGGGAGCCCGAGCTCCTCGATCTCCCGACCCAGGAAGCGCATGATCTCGTCGGTGCGTCCCGACGGGCTCGGCGTCCGCAGCAGGTGCAGCAGGAGATCGACGACGTAGTCCATGTCGATCGGCAACCGCTTCGTCATGTCACCTCCGGGCCTCGGACGACGTGGTGCGGCCGGAGGGTAGCGTGTCGCGCGGGCCGCCACCCAGCCGGTGACGGCTGGGGCTACACGGGCGAGCGGGTCTGGGGGAACAGGAGATCGACGAAGCGTTGCGCGGTCGGCTGGGGTTCGTGGTTGGCGAGACCGGGCCGTTCGTTGGCCTCGACGAACACGTAGTCGGGACCGTCGACGGCGGGCACGAGCAGGTCCAGGCCCACCACCGGGATGTCGATGACGCGGGACGCCGTGATGCACGCCTCCGCCAGATCGGCGTGCAGCTTGGGCGTCACGTCGTGGATCGTGCCCCCGGTGTGCAGGTTCGCGGTGCGCCGGACGCGCAGGGACTCGCCCTCGCCGAGCACGTCCTCGAGGCCGTAGCCCGCCTGCGCGATGCAGTCCCGCGTGTGGTCGTCGACGGGGATCGTCGCCTCGCCGTCGGTCGCGGCGGCCCGCCGCCGGCTCTGCTTGTCGATCAGCTCAGCGATGGTGTGCTTGCCGGTGCCGATCACGGCCGCTGGCCGACGGACGGCGGCGGCGGTGACCGCGTGGTCGATCACGACCACGCGCAGATCCTCCCCCCGGACGCACTCCTCGATGAGCACGTCCTGGCAGAACCCGCGTGCCAGCTCGATCGCGCGCTCGAGGTGCTCCGCGTCGCTGACCCCGACGGTGATGCCCAGGCCCTGCTCGCCGCGGGCAGGTTTGACGACGGCCTCGCCGATCTCCTCGAGGAAGGCGGCGTCAGCCTCCGTCCCGTCGGACTCGCGTCCGCGCGGCACGCGCAGACCGGCCGCCGTGAGCACGCGCCGGGTCGCGCGCTTGTCGTCACAGCGACTCATGGCGACGGCGGTGGTCAGCTCGGACAGCGCCTCCCGGGTGACGATCGTGCGTCCGCCGTGCGCGAGCTCCATCTCGCCCCAGGCCGCATCGAGCACGCGGACCCGGACGCCCCGGCGGAGCGCCTCGTCGGCGATCAGCTTCGCGTAGGGGTTGAGGTCGCTGATCTCCTCGACCCCGGAGGTGAACAGGGGCTCGTTGATCGGGTTCTTGCGCTTGACGCAGAAGACCGGCACGCGCACGAAGTCGAGCTTCTCGTACAGGCGGATCGCCGCCTCGTTGTCGTGCAGGACCGACAAATCCATGTATGCGGCACCGCGGGCCTGGTAGCGCTCGACCAGGGTGCGCACGAGCGCCTCCCCGACCCCGGGCTTCGGCGACTGCGGGTCCACGGCGAGGCACCACAGGCTCGAGCCCTTCTCCGGGTCGTTGAAGGCCTTCGTGTGGTCGACGCCCGTCACCGTGCCGATGACCTCGCCTGTGTCGGCGTCCTCGGCCACGAGGTAGGTGAACACGCGGGTGCGCTGGTTCGCCCACATGACCTCCGGGTCGGCGGTGACCATGCCGTTGACGGCGTAGATGCGGTTCGTGGCCTCCGCATCCGCCTGGGTGCGCATCTTGCGCACCACGATGCCGCGCTGGGGCTGCCGGGCGGAGCGGTAGTGGTGGAACCACAGCCGGTAGGTGAGCGACGGGTCGATGAACAGCTCGTCCGGCCGCATGGCGACCAGCACGTGCGGGTCGCGCAGGTACAGCGCGATGTCGCGTCGGCCTTCGGCCTCGGCGCGCAGCACGCGTCCGATCTCGGCCTGGTCCTTGAAGGTCTGGCCGAAGATGAGCCGACCCCAGCCGCATTCCAGGACGACGTCGGGGTCCATCTCGGCGAGCGCGTGCTCGCTGGGCTTGAGCCAGCTGCGTGTGGACACCCCTTCGTCCCGCGGGTAGCGCGGATCGAAGCGCTTGGGTTGCATCACGGTTCGCCTAGAGATCGTGGGCCTGCAGCCACAGCTCGAGCAGGCCGAGCTGCCAGAGCTTGTTGCCGCGCAACGGGGTGAGCTCGGCGTCACCCTGCGCGGCCTTGTCGAGCAGACGGTCGACGTAGTCGACGCGGAACAACCCGCGCTGCTTCGCGGCCGGGCTCGTCAGCGCGTCACGGACCATGTCGAGGTAGGGCCCTTGGAGGTACTTGAGCGCCGGGACCGGGAAGTAGCCCTTGGGCCGGTCGATGACCTCGTTCGGGAGGACCCGACGCCCGACCGCCTTCAGGATCCCCTTGCCTCCGTCGGCCAGGTGCAGCTCGGGCGGCGCCGACGCGGCGAGCTCGACGAGCTCGTGGTCGAGGAAAGGGACGCGCGCTTCGAGCCCCCAGGCCATGGTCATGTTGTCCACCCGCTTGACGGGGTCGTCGACGAGCATGACGCTCGTGTCGAGGCGCAGCGCCCGGTCCGCAGGGGAGTCGGCGCCGGCGCGGGCGAAGTGCGCCGCCACGTACTCGCGGGAGGCGTCGGCGGCAAGCAGGTGGTCGGGTGCGACGACCGCGTTCATCTCCGCATGGGGCCGGTCGAAGAACGCCTGTGCGTAGGTGTCGAGCCCGACATCGCCGTCGGGCACTGACAGCAGGGGCGGGTACCAGTGGTAGCCGCCGAAGACCTCGTCGGCACCCTGCCCCGACTGCACGACCTTGATCGTCTTCGCGACCTCCTCGGACAGCAGGTAGAAGCCCACGGCGTCGTGGCTGACCATGGGCTCGCTCATCGCCCCGATCGCGTCGGCGAGCGCGGGCAGCATCCGCTCGGTGGGCACACGGATCTGGCGGTGCTCGGTCCCGAACTCCCGCGCGATGACGTCGGAGTACTTGAACTCGTCGCCCTCCTCGCCGCCGACGGACTCGAAGCCCACCGAGAAGGTGGCCAGGCCGTGCTGGCCGGCTTCAGCAAGCAGCCCGACCACGAGGCTGGAGTCGAGACCGCCCGACAGCAGCACGCCGACGGGGACGTCCGCGACCAGGCGCCGCTTGACCGCGGTGCGCAGCGCCTCGTGCGTGGCGTCCTCCCAGTCGCGGGCGGACCACTCCGCCCGGTCGGGATCCCTGACGAAGCGCGGCTCCCAGTAGGCGTGGCTGCGCTGCCGCCCGTCGGGTTCCACGATCAGCAGCGTCGCCGGGGGCAGCTTGCGAACCCCCGCGAGGATCGTGCGGGGGGCGGGCACGACCGCGTGGAACGTCAGGTAGTGGTGCAGGGCGACCGGGTCGATCGCCGTGTCCACAGCGCCGCCTGCCAGCAGCCCCTGCAACGTCGATGCGACCCGCAGACGTCCGGGGGTCTCCGCGAGGTACAGCGGCTTGATGCCGAGCCGGTCCCGGCCGAGCACCAGCCGGCCGGAGTCGCGCTCCCACAGGGCGAAGGCGAACATGCCGTGCAGGTGGTGGACGAAGGACTCGCCCCAGTGGTGGTAGGCCTTGAGCAGCACCTCGCTGTCGCCGTTGGAGAAGAAGCGGTAGCCGTGCTGTGACAGCTCGCGCCGCAGCTCGGGATAGTTGTAGATGCAGCCGTTGAACACGAGCGCCATGCCGAGCTCGGGATCGACCATCGGCTGCGCGGCGCGGTCGGACAGGTCGATGATCTTCAGCCGGCGGTGGCCGAGCGCGATCGGGCCTTGCGCGTACAAGCCCGCCCCGTCGGGCCCCCGGCGCTGCATCGCCTCGGCCATGCGCGCCACCGCCGCCCCGTCGGCAGGCAGGCCGTCGGTACGCAGTTCTCCGCTGAATCCGCACATGCCGCTGGTGACCTACTCCCGGGTGGGTGATGAGCAGTGTTGGATGGCATACCCACTGGCGTGGGGCTTCGACCCGTGTCCCGGACGATCGCGGACGACCGCAGCCGGCAGTGCCTCTGGGGAAGGGGTCCCCACCGAGGGTAGCGGGTGACGGCCCAGAGACAACTCGGGCGGGCTGCTCACGCACGGGGCGGTGGGCCGGATCCCTGACAGCGGGGGCACCAGAACGTGCTGCGGGCCTGCGGCCCTTGGCGGGCGACCCGGATGGGGGCGGCGCAGCGCACGCAGGCTCGCCCCGCCCTCCCGTAGACGTAGTGGCGGGGCTGCGGGCCGCGCCGCAGCGGGGAGCCTGGCGGCCACGCGGGCGCGGGTCCGCCCGGGGTCGCACCCGTGGTGATCCGCAGCGGCATCTGGGCGTCGGCGTTCGCTGTCAGCAGGCGCACGCAGGTGTCCAGCAGGGCGTCCCTCGTGCGGTCCGCGACGGTGGCGACCGCCGACCACGGGTCCAGCCCGTGGATGAACAGCGCCTCACAGCGAAAGACGTTGCCAACCCCGGCGAGCACCTGTTGATCCAGCAACGCGAGGCCGATCGGGCGCCCAGGGTCGGCGTCGAGCCGCCTGCGGGCCGCGGCCAGGTCGGGTGCCCGGGCTGATCCGCCCTCGGCCAGGC